>NZ_JAAKEH010000020.1:0-7894 GCF_011039095.1 Desulfovibrio sp. ZJ200
TTTTTATCAAGAAGGGCTTGCAATTCCCGAATCTCCTCGCATGAGAAACAACTTGGGCGATGGCCATTGGGTTTGGCTGATAATCGTTGGTTTTCACGGTAAGCTCTGACCCAATTGCAGATGCTAGCCGGGGTATAACCTAAAATATCTGCCAATTGCCTGGCTGTTGCTTTTCCATCAAGATACGCATGAACAGCCTTGGTTCGGATTTCTTCAGATGCAAATTTCATCTCTGCAATCTAAACGATTTTTAAATAAAATAAAAGTCAAATTGCTCTAATTTTATTAGCAAAACGCTCTAAAAGCAGGCATATTTTCATTGCACCACGCCCGCAGCAGTGCGGCGGCGGTCGTCAGGCGCGGTGTACGGCCATTTGCGCGTCGATCCAGGCGTTGGCCTCTTCCAGAGTGAGCGTGCCTTCGTACAGGGCGCGACCGCTTACAGCGCCGATCAGGTTGGTAGTCTGCGTCAGGGGATAGAGCTTTTGCACGTCGGCCAGGGTGGCCACGCCCCCGGCGGCAATGACCGGCATCCGGGCGAGCCGGGCCAGATGTTCCAGGGCGGGCAGGTTGACGCCGCACTGCATGCCGTCGCGCTCAATGTCCGTATAAATGATGAAGGCCGCGCCCTGTTCCTGCAACCGGGGCAGCACGTCGTCCACGGTCAGGCCCGTGTCCGTGGCCCAGCCCCGGCTTTTGAGGCGTCCGGCATCGGCATCCAGCGAGACGCCGATGCGCCCGGGAAAAGCGCGGCAGAGCCCGGCGAACAGCTCGGGCTGCTCCAGGGCCAGAGTGCCGATGATCAGGCGCGTGACGCCCGCTTCCAGGTAGGCTCTGGCTGTGGCCATGTCCCGGATGCCGCCGCCCAACTGCACGGGGATGGCGAGTTCCCGGCAAATGCGCTGCACAATGGCGCGGCTGCGGGCCGCGCCGTCAAACGCGCCGTCCAGATCCACCACATGCAGCCAGCGCGCGCCGCGCGCCTCCCAGGCTTTGGCGGCCGCGACCGGATCCGCGGCAAAAACCGTGCTTTCATGCGCGCGTCCCTGTTTGAGACGCACGGCCTTGCCGTCCTGTATGTCCACTGCGGGAAAAAGAATCATAAACCGAGATCCTTGACAGCCTTGCGCATGCCGTCCACGGTCAGATCTTCGGCCGTGACCCAGGCGCCGCCGCGCTTGAAGAAAGAGCCCACAGTGAGCAGGTTTTCGGTCAGGCCCACCTGCTTTTCCTCATAAATGGAGCGGTTCATCAGCGTGCCTTCGTCCACCTTGAGCAAAAAGAACTCCGCGCGCACATGCGCGGATTGGGTAACCCCGGCCCTGGAGCCCTCGCGCTCGTGCCAGTCCAGCACTTGCGGGATCAGCAGAAGCTGCGCGCCCTGTTGCTTGCCGTAGTCAATCCAGCGGGGCAGGGCCTGCGGCTGCTCGGAACTGTGAAAGGCGGTCAGATCCGGAGGCAGATTCTGGGGGGCAATGAAGGTGTACTGGCGCTTGGTGTCGGTCATCAGCACATGGCGCAACTGCATGTCCAGGGCCAGGAGCATGTCGTGCGGGATGCGGCCCTGATCTTCGGGGATGCGCCCCACAATAAGCTGGCTGGCGTTGATCGGCTGGGTGAAGGGCGCCACGGATATGGCGTATTTGGCCGAAATGGGCCGCGGCACGTCCGCCGTGCTGCGCGGGCGGCGCGAGCAGGCCCCGGCGGCCAGCGCCAGGCAGAGAATACACAAAACGAGCATATGCAGGCGAGATCGCATCAGTCCAGGCCTCCTTTGGTGCTTCTGATGGTTGTGCCCTGGATCTGCATGGCCTGATTCAAGGCAAGACCCAGGCCCTTTGCCGCTGATTCCAGCAGATGATGGCCGTTTTTGCCGTACAGAAAGGCCACATGCAGATTGCAGCGCGCGCCGCTTGCCAGAGCTTTGTAGAATTCGCGCCAAAGGTCTTTTTCCTCTCCGGCCAGGATGGGCGGCAAAAGTGTGTCGCCGCGCCACTCCAGCCAGGGGCGGCCGGAAAGATCCACGGTCACTTCTGCCAGCGCTTCATCCATGGGCACGCGACCGTAGCCCACTCTGGCGATGCCCGTCCTGTCGCCCAAAGCCTCCAGCAGCGCCGCGCCCAGGGTCAGGCCCACGTCCTCGACGCTGTGATGGGCGTCCACATCCATATCCCCCTGGCAGGAAATCTGCAAATCCATGCCCGCCCAAAAGGCGGTAAGGGTCAACATGTGATCCAGCAGGCCGAAACCGGTGCTGATCCGGGTTTGGCCGCGACCGTCCAGGTTCACTTCCAGCCGGATGCGGGTCTCCGCGCTTTGCCGCTCTCTGGCGGCAGTGCGAGGCGCCATTGCGCTCATGCTTCCTCCGCGCCTGTGGCGTCGTCGTTTTTCTTCTTTTCAGGCCCGGGCGCCCGTTTCTTGCGGCCGAACACGGCGGCCACGCCGATGCTGAGCTCATAGAGCAGAATCATGGGGCAGGCCATGAGCAGTTGCGAAACCACATCCGGGGGCGTGAGAATGGCCGCCACCACAAAAATGGCCAGGATCGCGTAACGCCGGGCCTTGCGCATCATGGCCGCGGTGACCAGGCCCATGCGCGCCAGAAAAAAGGCGAACAGCGGCATTTCAAAGATCAGGCCGAAGGCCAGGATCAGCTTGAGCACGAAATCCAAGTAATCGCTGATCTTGGGGATGACCACAATGGTGCTGGTGGAAAAGCTCACGAAAAAACTGAAGGCATAGGGAAAAACCACAAAATAGCAGAACGCCCCGCCGCAGATGAAAAAGAAGGCCGAAACCACGGCGATGGGGATGATCAGCCGTTTTTCGTCCTCATAAAGGCCCGGAGCGATGAAAGACCAGACCTGATAAAAAATCACCGGGCTGGACGCGAACACGCCCGCGATGAAAGCGATATACATGCGGGTGAAAAAGCCTTCGGGCAGGGTGGTGTACTGCGCGTGGGAACCGGGAGGCAAGACGGCGATCAGGGGATTGACCAGGGCGTTGAAAATGGGGTCCACCACGACCCAGCACGCCAGAAAGCCAAGCCCCACGGCAATGCAGCAGCGCACCAGGCGCATGCGCAGCTCGCCCAGATGTTCCATAAGGCTCATGGGTTCGGGCTCTTGCTCCTGCGGCACGGCGGGCGTTTGCCCCTCGCCCGGGGCTGGCGGCTCGGATGGCGGCGCGGGCACAGGCGCGGAACTGCCCGGCGGAATGGGAGGAACAGGCGGCGACGGCGGCTCTGGGGGAGCGTCTGCCGCTTCTTCCGGCAGGGCGTCCCTATGCGCGTCCGTGAAGGGCGAGGCGTTGTCGTCCGGCCCCGCTGCGGGAGCAAAAGGCCCGTCAGGCGCGGCCCCCGGGAGCGCCGACGCCTCGGCAGAGTTTTCCGGCTGCCATTCCGGCCCGGAAAGCATCTGCGCCGTAAATTCCGCCGGCGCGTTTCCAGCAGCGGCGGGCTGGCTCTTGCCCTCGGTCGCGCCGCTTTCGGCGGGCGGGTCCAAAAGGCTGTCTTTCTCCGGCCCGCTCATGCTTTGCCGCCCTTGTGGGAGGTTGCAGGCTCCTGTGTTTCGCGCCCGCCCTCGGCTTCGGCCCTGGCCCGCGCCACGGCTTGGGCCAGGGGACTGCCCTCAGGCGGCGCAACAGCGCCCGGCCGTGGCTCATCTGAGTCTGCCTGGCTTTGTTCGGAGGCAACGGATGGCGAAGCAGGGGCCTCACGCATGGTTTCGGAGTCCAGAGTGGCGGCGGATAGCGGCTCGGCAGTGTCGGCAGCGCCCACAGCGTCTGAAGGGCCGGGCGTGGCAGCGTCGGAAGAGGCATCCGCGGTCGGGGCCTTGGCCGCTTGGGCTTCGGCCGCGGCTTTTTGGGCTTTTTCGGCCTCTTTTTTGCGTTTTTCCTGCTCTTCCTGTTCCACTTCGGCATTCAGGGTGCGCTGAAAGTCCGTGGAGACCCTGCGGAATTCGCCCATAGCTTTGCCCAGGGTGCGGGAAATGCTCGCCAGGCTCTTGGGGCCGAGCACAATCAGGGCCACCACCAGGATGACCAGGAGCTCCGTGCTGCCTATTCCGAACATCTCGCCTCCTTCTTATTCCCATTCTATGGTGCTGGGCGGTTTGGAGGACACGTCGTAGACCACGCGATTAACGCCCTTGACCTCGCTGATGATCCGACCGGACATGCGCTCGATGAGCTCCGCGGGCAGGCGCGCCCAGTCGGCGGTCATGGCGTCCACGCTGTCCACCACGCGCAGGGCGATCACATGCTCATAGGTGCGGCCGTCGCCCATCACGCCCACGGTCTTGAGCGGCAAAAGCACGGCGAAGCCCTGCCAGACCTTGCGGTACCAGCCGGATTCGCGCAGCTCCTCCTGGACGATTTTATCGGCCAGGCGCAGGATACGCAAGCGCTCTTCGGTCACTTCGCCGAGCACGCGGATAGCCAGACCGGGCCCCGGAAACGGATGCCGCCAGACAATGGAGTCAGGCAGGCCGAGCTCCACCGCCACCTTGCGCACTTCATCCTTGAACAGTTCGCGCAGGGGCTCAATGAGCTTGAGTTTCATGCTTTCCGGCAGGCCGCCCACATTGTGATGGCTCTTGATCACCGCGCTCGGTCCCTTGTGTGATACGGACTCGATAACGTCGGGGTACAGCGTGCCCTGGGCCAGAAAGTCCACCTGGGGCAGCTTTTTGGCTTCCTCGTCAAAAATCTCAATAAAGGTATGACCGATGATCTTGCGTTTTTTTTCGGGGTCTTCAACGCCCCTGAGCCGCGAGAGAAAGCGATCCTGGGCCTGCACAAAGGTGAGATTGAGCTCGAAATGCTCGCGCAGATAAGTGACGACCTCCCGGCCTTCTCCCAGGCGCAAAAGGCCGTTATCCACAAAGATGCAGTGCAGCCGCCTGCCGATGGCCCGGTGCAGCAGCACTGCCACCACCGTGGAATCAATGCCGCCGGACAAGGCGCAGACCACATGGCTGTCGCCCGCCTGTTCGGCCGCTTCCCTGATGACCCGTTCCACAAAAGAGGACATGGTCCAGTCAGGTCGGATGCCGGCAATTTTGAACAGAAAATTTTGCAGAATACGCTCGCCGTCCACGCTGTGGTGCACTTCGGGGTGAAACTGCACGGCGTAAATCCGGCGTTGCTCGTCGGCCATGGCCGCCACGTCCAGGCTGGGCGTGCGACCGGTGATCGCAAAGCCCGGCGGCGGGGTAAGGACTTTATCGCCGTGGCTCATCCAGACCCGGCTCGGGCTGTCGGCTGCCAGGCCGTCCCAGAGCGCGCAGGGCGCGCACAGCGTCAGGTCGGCAGGGCCGTATTCCCGCGTCTGGGATTGGGCCAGCCGCCCGCCCAGGTTCAGGGCCAGCAACTGCATGCCGTAGCAAATGCCCAGCACTGGCACGCCAAGCTCAAGAAAGCCCGGGTCCAGGGTGGGGGCGTCAGCCTCGCCCACGCTGGCAGGCCCGCCGGAAAGGATCAGGGCCGAGGGCCGCATGGCCGCCACCTGCTCTGCCGTGGTCGCGCAGGAGTGGATTTCGGAATAGACCCCGGCCTCGCGCACGCGGCGGGCAATGAGTTGGGTGACCTGGGAGCCGTAGTCGATGATGATGACCTTGCTGTGCGCCACAAAAACTCCTTCTGCGAAAATCCGTGGATTCAAGCGATCCCGGCGCGTCATACCCGACGCGGGCGGGGCTGCCGAGAGCGTTTTGCTCATGAAATCAGCTAGAGCAGATTACCTTTGACTTTTTATGAAAGTTAAAGGTGGCATTCAGGCGAAAAACGCGGTTTTCGCCTGAATGTGCGCCGCGTTGCTGCGGCTGCCGCTTTCGCGTCAGCAGAGCAATTTCAAAGTGAAATTGCTCTAAACGCTCTGGCAGGGCGAAACCATGCCCGCCGCGAGCGTCAGCCGTTGGCGGCTGTGCCGCCTTACGGATGACGACAGCAGCGATAGGCGCAGGCGAAATTTACTTTCGCCGTTACGCGCCGGAGCGAGCGTTTCAAAAGCACTATGCTCTAGTTGTCGATGCGGTAATTGGGCGCTTCCTTGGTGATGATGACGTCATGCACATGGCTTTCGCGCAGGCCTGCCGCGGAAATTTCGCAGAAGGTGGTGTTCTCGAAAAGATCCTTCAGGCTTTTGGCGCCCACATAGCCCATGCCCGATCTCAGGCCGCCCATGAGCTGATAGACGGCCTCCATGACCGGGCCGCGGTAGGGCACCCGGCCCACAATGCCCTCGGGCACCAGCTTTTTGCTGCGCTCCTGGAAGTACCGATCCGAACTGCCTTCTTTCATGGCGTCGATGGAGCCCATGCCGCGGTAGATTTTATAGGTGCGGCCCTGGTAGAGAATGGTTTCGCCGGGGCTTTCCTCGGTGCCCGCGAAAAGCGAGCCGATCATCACCGAATGCGCGCCCACCACCAGGGCTTTCACAATATCGCCGGAAAATTTGATGCCCCCGTCGGCCACGCAGCAGCGGTCCATCTCGCGCGCGGCGCGCCCGCCGTCCATGACCGCCGTGACCTGGGGCACGCCCACGCCCGCCACAATGCGCGTCGTGCAGATGGAGCCGGGCCCGATGCCCACTTTCACGCTGTCGGCCCCGGCCTCCAGAATGGCGCGCGCGCCCTCATAGGTGGCCACATTGCCGGCGATCAACTGGCAGCGGGGAAAGGCCGATTTGACCTGGCGGATGGCCGTGAGCACATTGCTTGAGTGCCCGTGGGCCGAATCCAGCACCAGCACGTCCGCCCCGGCATCCAGCAACTGCTCGGCCCTGGCTTCGGAATCCCTGCCGATGCCGATGGCCGCGCCCACGCGCAGACGGCCTTTCTCATCCTTGCAGGCATTGGGGTATTTCTGAACCTTGTCGATGTCTTTCATGGTGATCAGGCCGCGCAAGCGTTTGTTCTCGTCCACCACCAGAAGCTTTTCGATGCGGTGCTCATGCAAATGCCGCTTGGCGTCTTCCAGAGAGGTGCCCATGGGCACGGTGATCAGGTTTTTGCTGGTCATCACGTCCGCCACGCGCACGGCCTGGGCGTCTTCCACAAAACGCACGTCGCGGTTGGTCAGGATGCCCACCAGACATTCGCCGTCCACCACCGGCAGGCCCGAAACGCGGAAGTCCGACATCAGATCCAGAGCCTCCTGCACGGAATTGCGGGGCGAAACAGTGATCGGGTCCAGGATCATGCCGCTTTCGCTCTTCTTCACTTTTTCCACTTCCAGGCGCTGCTTTTCAACCGGCATATTTTTATGGATAATGCCGATGCCGCCCATGCGGGCCATGGAAATGGCCATGGCCGATTCGGTCACTGTGTCCATGGCGGCTGAAAGCAGGGGGGTTTGCAGGGGGATGGAGGGGGTAAGCCAAGTGCTGATGTCAACGGCGTCCGGGGTTATTTCGGAGTAGCCGGGAATCAGCAGAATGTCGTCGAATGTCAGCGCCTTGCCGCGATTGGTGAACATGACTTCCTCGTAATTGGCTATAATAATTGTATAAACTGTAGCCATTTATCTTAGCCGCTTGCGGCTTTGCTGTCAATGCAAGGTAGCGGCCTTAACAGGTCTGACGCATCGTATGCGGCAGACCTGGCGGCGATGCGACAGCATCGCCCGAAGCCGCAGGCTTCGTGGGAGCGAAGTGCGGCTCCGCCGCCGAAGCGGCTCTTCCCAGCGTTTATGGTAACATAGCAAAATTATTGCACGTACTATTTAGATGCGTCTGCCCTGTCGGCCTTAAGTCTGACGCATCGTATGCGGCAGACCTGGCGGCGATGCGACAGCATCGCCCGAAGCCGCAGGCTTCGTGGGAGCGAAGTGCGGCTCCGCCGCCGAAGCGGCTCTTCCCAGCGTTTATGGTAACATAGCAAAATTATTGCAC
>NZ_JAAKEH010000021.1:0-46323 GCF_011039095.1 Desulfovibrio sp. ZJ200
TATGCGGCAGACCTGGCGGCGATGCGACAGCATCGCCCGAAGCCGCAGGCTTCGTGGGAGCGAAGTGCGGCTCCGCCGCCGAAGCGGCTCTTCCCAGCGTTTATGGTAACATAGCAAAATTATTGCACATACTATTTAGATGCGTCTGCCCTGTCGGCCTTAAGTCTGACGCATCGTATGCGGCAGACCTGGCGGCGATGCGACAGCATCGCCCGAAGCCGCAGGCTTCGTGGGAGCGAAGTGCGGCTCCGCCGCCGAAGCGGCTCTTCCCAGCGTTTATGGTAACATAGCAAAATTATTGCACGTACTATTTAGATGCGTCTGCCCTGTCGGCCTTAAGGCTGACGCATCGTATGCGGCAGACCTGGCGGGCCTGCGCCCGTCACTTGACGCGCACCTCCAAAGAGCCTATGAATGACGACTTCGCTTGCTCACAGGAAGCGGGCCCTGGCAATGCGGCCCCTCCCGCCGGCGTATGCCATGCAATCTTCCTGCTTTTCCGCCGCAGTACGGCGAGGGCTTTGAGGTCTACATGTTCGAGAGCCTTTCAGACAGACTTTCCGGCGTGTTCCGCTCCTTCGGCGGCCACGGTCGGCTCACCGAAGAAAACGTGCAGGCGGGCCTGCGCGAGGTGCGGCTGGCGCTCCTGGAAGCGGACGTCAATTTCAAAGTCGTCAAGGACTTTGTGGAAAGCGTGCGCGTCAAGTGTCTGGGGCAGGAGGTGCTCAAGGGCGTGAGCCCGGCCCAGCAGGTAGTCAAGATCGTTCACGACGAGCTGGTTTCCCTGCTCGGGGGCGAGACTGCCGGGCTGAACCTCCGGGGCCGTGAACCGGCAGTGATTATGCTTGTGGGCCTTCAGGGTTCGGGCAAGACCACTTCAGCCGGTAAAATCGCCAATCTGCTGCGCAAGCAGAAAATGCGCCCCTATCTGGTCCCGGCGGACGTCTATCGCCCGGCGGCCATTGAGCAGCTCACCGTGCTGGCCGGGCAGCTCGGCATGCCGGTTTTTCCCTCCACAACGCAGATGAAGCCCGTGGACATCGCTACGGCCGCGCTGGAGCGGGCCAGGGCGGAACAGGCCACGGTGCTGCTGCTGGATACGGCGGGCCGCCTGCATGTGGACGAGCCTTTGATGGCGGAGCTCCAGGCCCTTAAGGCGGCCGTGCAGCCGCAGGAAATTTTGTTCGTGGCCGACGCCATGACCGGCCAGGACGCGGTGACCGTGGCCGAAACCTTCAATGAGCGCCTGGGCCTCACCGGCGTGGTGCTGACCAAGATGGACGGCGACGCGCGCGGCGGCGCGGCCCTTTCCATTCGCTCTGTGACCGGCGCGCCCGTGAAGTTTGTGGGCGTGGGCGAAAAACTCTCGGAAATGGAGGTTTTTCATCCGGATCGCATTGCCGGGCGTATTCTGGGCATGGGCGACGTGCTCACCCTGGTGGAAAAGGCCCAGTCCTCCATCAACGCCGAGGAGGCCGAAGAACTGGCCCGCAAGATGCAGAAGGCCAGTTTTGATCTTGAAGACTTTCGCACGCAGATGCGGCGGATCAAGAAACTGGGCTCCCTGGACAGCATTTTGAAGATGATTCCGGGCCTGGGCGGCCTGCGCGAAAAGCTGGCCGAAGCGAGCGGCGCAGTGCCGGAAAAGGAATTGGCGCGCACCGAGGCGATCATCAATTCCATGACCATGCGGGAGCGCCGCAATCCCGACCTGCTCAACGGCAGCCGCCGGGCCCGCATTGCCAAAGGCGCGGGCGTGAGCGTGGCCCAGGTCAACCAGATGGTGCGGCAGTTCGAGCAGATGCGGCAGATGATGAAAGGCCTGATGGGCGGCAAGGCCGGCAAGTCCGGTTTGCCGAAAATGCCCCGCGGCCTGCCCGGCATGGGCGGCTTTCCCGGTATGGGAGGGCTTGCGGGCATGGGCGGCATGCCGGGCCTGCCCGGCATGGATGGCCTTGGAACCGGCCTGCCCGGCGGGCGCGCATCCGGCTCAAAGTCCGCGGCCGCCAAAAAGCGGAAAAAGAAAGAGCGCCAGAAGCGCAGGAAAAAGTAGACAATTTTTCCGGGTCGTTGCGGCAACCTTGTTGCAGAGGCCGCGTCAGGCAGGAAGGCCGGGCCGCTTTGCCCGGCCTGCATGAAAACGTTTATGCTCTTGCCCTTTTGCGGGCGCAACGTTACTATTACATCAAAGGGAGTTTGACTCATGGCTGTGAAGTTGAAATTGACCCGTCTCGGCAGTAAAAAACACCCCTTTTACCGGGTGGTGGCGGCCAATGACGAAACCCGCCGCGACGGGCGTCCTCTGCAATTTTTGGGATACTACAATCCTATGACCAATCCGGTAGAAGTGAAGCTGGACGCGGAAAAGATCAAGGAATGGCTCGGGCGCGGGGCTGAACCCACAGCGACCGTGCGTTCTCTGATCAAGAAACACATGGCCTAGGGCTGGGGCCCGCGCGGCGGCGCGACACGGTTTCTGTCCCGGCATGTCGTTTCTCTGCTCCGGTTCTGTCCGGCATCAGCCCTTGGGAGGTTGGCAATGAAGGCTCTGATCGAATATATTGCAAAGTCCCTGGTGGATCATCCCGAAGAGGTGCTGGTCAGTGAAGTGGAAGGCGAGCAGACCACTGTGCTTGAGCTTAAGGTTTCCAAGGAAGATCTCGGCAAGGTCATCGGCAAGCAGGGGCGCACGGCGCGGGCCATGCGCACCATCTTGAGCGCGGCTTCCACCAGATCCAGGAAGCGCACGGTGCTGGAAATTCTGGAGTAGCGCCCGGATTTGTTCCGACAGAGCGTATGGCGGGCGCGTTGATTCATATGGGCACGCTGGCGCGGCCCCACGGCATTAAAGGGGAGATCTGCATTGATTGGCATGCGGACTCCCCCTTGCTTTTGGATCTTCCCTTCTGGCTTCAGGCCGGGGACGAACCGCCCCGGCGCGCGCGGGCCCTTTCCTGCCGTCTGCACAAGGGGCGCCCCCTGCTCTTGCTGGAAGGGGTGACGGATCGCAACACGGCCGAAGCTCTGCGCGGGCACAAAATCCTGGTGGATCGCGCCGACCTGCCGCAACCCGGCGAAGACGAGGCCTATCTGGAAGATTTGCTGGGCTGCGACGTGTTGTTGCCGGACGGCCGCCGCCTGGGGCGTCTGGATCATCTTGAATACCCCGCCGGCCAGGAGATCTGGGCCATTGCCGCGGATGGGAATGTGGAGGTGCTCTTCCCGGCCCGGCCGGAGTTCATAGCGGCCTTTGACCTCAAGGCCCGCACCGTGACCATCGACCCGCCCGAGGGTTTGCTGGAAATATACCTTTCCTGAAAAATGTTTCGCCGGGCAGGCAAGCCTGGCTCAGCCCTCCCGTAAAGAGTACTGAAACGAGCAACGCAAAGACGTATCCACGTGCCTGAACTGCCTGAAGTTGAAACTGTAGCCCGCACCCTGCGGCCATTGGTGAAGGATTGCCGCATTATGGCCGCAGAGCTCTTGCGGGCAGGCAGCCTGCACCCCTTGAGCCTGCCCTTGCAAAGCCTTGTGGGCCGCAGGATCGCGGATGTGGGGCGCAGGGGCAAGCTCTTGCTCCTGAGCTTTGCGGATGAAAGCGGGCCGCTCGCCTGCCGCGATGCCGGCGCAAAAGCCGCCGAACCGGCTGCGGGCCGTTCTTCTTCTTCTTCTTCTTCTTCTTCTTCTTCTTCTTCGCAACCCCCGGCATCCGCACGGCATCCCGACGGGCCTTTGCTCCTGGCCATTCATCTGCGGATGACCGGGCGGCTGATGGCCTATCCGCCGGGCACGCCTGCCGGTGCGCATACCCGCTGCATTTTTGACCTGCTGGCAGCCGACGGCAGCGCGCGTCGTCTCTTTTTTGACGACACGCGCGCTTTCGGACTGGTGCTGGCGGCCACGCCGGACATGTTAGCTGCCTGGACTTTCTGGCGCGAGCTGGGGCCGGAGCCCCTGGAACTGGACGAGCACGGCTTCAGGGCCTGCCTTGAAGGCCGGGGCGCGGCGCTCAAGGCGGCCTTGCTGGATCAAAAGGTCATTGCGGGCATCGGCAATATCTATGCCGACGAGTCCCTGTTCGACGCGGGCCTGGACCCGCGCCGCAAGGCCTGTGGGCTGAGCGCGGCCGAGCGCCGCCGTCTGCTGGCCTCTCTGCAGAAAGTGCTGCGCGACTCCATTGCCCAATGCGGCAGCTCCATCCGCGATTACCGGGATGCCAACGGGGATGTGGGAGCCTTTCAGAACTGCTTCGCAGTCTACAGCCGGGGCGGCCAGTCCTGCAAACGTTGCGGCCGCCCTTTGCAGAAGATCCGCGTGGCGGGCCGGGCCACGGTGTATTGCCCGCATTGCCAGAAGTAGAGCATTTTGCCTTTGAAAATGCGTGAGAGCGTTTTGCTGATGAAGGTAGCTAAACGCTCTCACGCCGCATTGTTGCTGTCGCTCTCTGTACGCCCTCGGCGGTCGCGCGCAAGCGAGGTTGCTTGCGGAGTTTCAGGGTCGGGCGGTGGAGACGCGCAAGCGGCCGTCCTGCGGCCAGATCGCGGTGATCTGTCCTGACTGGCCGGTATGCAGCAGGGGAATGCCGTGTTTGGCCAGCCACGCGGTCAGGCGTGGCCCCGGGTAGCCGTAGCGATTCTGAAAACCGCAGGACGCCAGCACCAGCCGGGGTTGCACGGCCTTGTAAAAAGCGGCCAGAAAGCTGCGATCCGAGCCGTGATGCGGCGCCACCAGCACCTCGGCCCGCAGATCCCGGCCCGAAGCCAGAAGACGGCGCAGGGCCGGGCGCTCGACATCGCCTGTGAACAGCGCCAGCCCGTGCCCCTGCCGCGTCAGACGCAGCACCAGGGAGGCGTCGTTGCCTGACCAGCCGGGCAGGGCGTCGGAGCTGGGCGCGCGCCTGGCCTCTTCTTCAGCCGTTTTTGCGGTTTTTGGGCCCTTCCCGTTTTCCTTTCCCGGCAACTGCTCTTCAGGCTCGCGCCGCGCTATGGCGGCAAGCCGCGGCGGGTGCAGGACTTCCAGCCGCAGTTCCAGGGCAGGATCTCCCAATGTCAGCACGTCGCCTTCGGCCAGAACGCGGCTGCCCAAAGCCTGCCGTAATTCTGCCCATTCCGCGCCGCGCGCTCCCGCGCCTTCCCGCCCGTTGTCAAACAGGGCCTGCACGCTGCAATGCCGGAGCAGGTAGAGAAGACCGCCCATATGGTCCAGATCCGGATGGCTGTTGCACACGGCCGTGAGACGGGGCGCGTCGTTGCAGGTCAGCGCGGGAACCGTCAGGGCGCGGCCCGGGTCAAAGCGGGGGGAGGCGCTGCCGCCGCCGTCCAGCAAAAGCCGCAGATGGCCCGGCAGGCGCACGGCCACGGCCTGACTCTGACCCACGTCCAGCACACTGACGCGCATCTCGCCGGAAAAGCGTTCCGCTATGCGCAGCAGCGGCCCCAGGCAGAGCAGGGCCATGCCCGCCAGCAGCAGGCGCCGGGCCGCGGGAAGCGGGTTGGGACGCCCGGCCTTGAAGGCCAGAGCCGCGAGCAGCGCCGCAAAGGCGGGCAGGGCTGTCCAGTGCGGGCGCAGCAGAGCGGGATTTTGCAATACGCCGTGCACGTCCAGCCAGCTCAGGCCGTCGGTGAGCCATTGGCAGGGCAAGGCCGCCAGGTCCAGCACAACGCGGGCCGCGGATTCCAGACCTGTTGCGGCCAGCGTCAGGCCCAGCACCGCGCCGGGCAGCACCAGCAGATCCGCTACGGGCAACCAGAGCACATTCAGCGGAAACCAGAATCCCGCGTTGCCGAACAGCAGCAGATTCAGGGGCAGCAGGGCCGATTGGATCAGCAGTGAAATGAGCAGGATGCGCAGCAGCCAGCGACCGCCGCGCCGCCAGGCTCCCTGGATCTGAAGCCGTGTTGCTTCAGCATCGGCCTCGGGCAGCACGCGGCGCAGCCAGGGCAGACAAAGGCCGATCACGGCCACGCAGAGGGCGGAAAGTTGCAGGCCCGTGTCCAGGACGCTCAGGGGTGAAACAAGGGTAATGCAGAGCAGGGCGGCGCAAAGCACATCGGGCGTCGTGCAGGGGCGGCCGCGAACCAGCCAGAACGCCATTGCAAAGAGCATGCAGACCGCCCGCAGCAGGGAAGCCGGAGCGTTGCCCAGCCAGAGATAGGCCACGGCGGGCGGCAGGGCCGCGACCACAACCCAGATTGCGCGCGGCCGCGCAAGGTAAAGCTCGGGATGCAGCCGGGCCGCGGCCAGCACGCAGAGCAGGCTCAGAAGCCCGGCCACGGCAAGATGCTGCCCGGAGAGCGCCAGACTGTGCACCAGGGTGGCGGCCGCGAAATTGTCCAGCGTGCTTTGGCTCAGATATTGGCGATCCCCAAAGAGCAGGGCCAGAAGAATGGCCTTGCCCTGGGGCAATTCCGGCTGCTCTGCGCAAGGCGCGGGCCGGGCTTTTTCCGCACGCGCGGCCTCGCCTGGGGCGAGCGCATCCGGCGTTGCGGCCGCTGACATGCCGCTTGTCCCGGCGACGAGCGCGGCCAGAAAGGCGCGGCGCAGATCTTCCCGCCAGCGGGCGCTCAGGCTGCCCTCGCCGAAAAAAGCCGGTTCGCCGCGTTCCGCCCGGCTCCAGATTTGCCACTGCACCCCGCGCGCCAGCCACCAGCGGCCCCAATCCGCGAGGCCGGCATTGGCAAAGCCCCTGACCGGGCGTGGACGTCGGCTGAGGCACGCGATCTGGCCTGCCAGGGGTCGCAGCAGCGGCTTCTCCCAGGTCCAGGCCGTGAGGCCGGGCAGCCCGGCAGAGGAATCCGACGCTGCGGCCCCTGCGCCGCCCGGGGTAAGCTCAGGCGGCTGGGGCGCCACTCCGGTCAGGATCACCCGCAGGCGGTTGTCCGGCAGGCCCTGGACGTCGCGCACCGTGCCGCAGATCCGCGCGGGCGCTTTCTCCTGACCGCCGCTCTGCCGGGCCGGGGGTTGCGCTTCTCTGGGCATCTGCCAGTGGGCCGCGCCCAACCCGGCCAGAACAAGGGCCGCGGCCAGCGCCAGACGCGCCGTATGCCAGAGGCGCTTCTCCGCGAACGCCAGCAGCAGGGCGCAGCACAAGGCGGGCCAGAGCCATTCCACAGCCGCAATGCCCGCGATCCAGAATCCGAGGTAGACTTGCCAGAGCAGCGGCGCTTGCAGGGGCGGATAGCGCATTGCCTGCTTTCCCTGTTCAGGAAAGGAGAGGGCAGGAAAGAAGGCCGCGGGATTTTTGTTGCTTGCCGAGGCGCTCAAGCGGCATGAGGCGCGGCGCGCAAGCGCCTGCGTGGCCGGATCTGGCCGCGCAGGCTGTGGCAACGGGCGGGCAAAAGCGCATGGCGTTCAAGCCAGATCGCGGGCCAGATCCCGCTCTTCGGCGCGCCGTTTGAGGCTTTCGCGGTGATCGTGCAGTTTTTTGCCGCGTCCCAGGGCGATTTCAAGCTTGATCCTGCCGTGTTTCAGGTACACGCGCACAGGCACCACGGTCAGACCCTTTTGGGCGACCAGACCCGCCATTTTGGCGATTTCACGGGCGTGCAGCAGGAGTTTTCGCGGCCTGTCCGGAGCCTGCGGGGCATAGCCGGCGTTGGCGTAGGGCGCAATATGCAGGGAGAGCAACCAGGCCTCGCCGCGCCGGAATTCCACATAGCTGTCGATAAAATTCACCTTGCCGGCCCGGATGCTTTTCACTTCCGGGCCGGTCAGCGCGATCCCGGCCTCCAGAAATTCGGAAAGCTCATAGAGGTGGCGGGCCTTTTTATTCACGGCAATGGTGGAGGGCGGTGTTTTTCGGCTCATGGCTGGCTGTGGGTAAGAAGGCTTGTGGTATGAAAGGCCAGTTCCGGGCCCAGGGATTGATGCAGCTTTTCGCGCACCATGCGCTTGGAGGCCGCCACATCCGTGCTCAACAGCACGCTGTGCGCCAAATCCATGCAGGTTGCGGCATTGAGGCGGCGGATCATGTGTTTCATGCCCGGCACAAAGCGCGGCGCGGCGGATACCGCGTCCACGCCCATGCCCAGCAGCAGGGCCAGGCCATACGGGTCCGAAGCCAGCTCGCCGCAGACCGAGACGCCGATGCCCTCGCGGTGGGCCGCGTCAATGACGCGCTTGAGCGAGCGCACCACCGCCGGATGCAGGGGCTCATGCAAGTATCCCACATGGCGGTTGTTGCGGTCAATGGCCATCAGGTAGTGGATCAGATCATTGGTGCCGATGCTGAAAAAATCACATTCGCGCGCCAGAGCGTCGCAAACCAGCACCGCGGCCGGGGTTTCCACCATCACGCCCAGAGGCAGGCTCGGGGCATGGGGCAGCGCCTGGGCGCACAATTCCTGGTGCAGTTCCTGAAGGATGCGGCGCACGCTCTGCACTTCCGAGAGGCCGGAAATCATGGGCAGCATCAGGGCCACATTGCCGTTGGCCCCGGCCCGCAGCAGAGCCCGCAACTGAGTGCGGAAAATGCCCTGATGGCGCAGACAGAAGCGTATGCCCCGCAGGCCGAGAGCCGGATTGGGCTCCTTGAGGGCCGCCTGGGCGCGCAGCATCTTGTCCGCGCCCGCGTCCAGAGTGCGAAAAACAACGCGCTGGGGCGCGGTTTTTTCGGCCACCGCGCCATACTCGCGCATCAGTTCCGCTTCTGTGGGCAGATTGCCCTTGAGATAGGAAAATTCCGTGCGGTACAGGCCCACGCCGTCGGCGCCGCTCTCCGGCAGATCCGCCAGTTCTTCCGGGCTTTCCAGATTGGCCTGCACAGCCACCCGCACGCCGTCGCGCATTTCGGCGGGCCAGTGGGCCGTGAGGCGGGTCTGGCTTTCCCAGGCGGTATATTTGTCGCGCCGGGACGTGTAGCCGGCAAGATCCTTTTGATCCGGAGCCAGGAGCACACAGCCGCCCAGGCCGTCCACAATGACCTGATCCTCATCGCGCACGGCGTTCAAAAGGCCGGTCACGCCCACCAGGGCGGGGATGTGCAGACTGCGCGACAGGATGGCCGTATGCGAGGTAGGGCCGCCCTCGGCAGTGAGAATGCCCAATACTCCCTGGGGGTTGAGTTCCATGACATCGGCCGGGGAAAGATCTTCGGCGGCCAGCACGCCGGGCGCGCCGGAGTTGCGGCGGCGCCGGGTCCCGGCCAGGCGCTCGCGCAGGCGCAGGCCCACGGCGCGGATATCCTGGGCGCGGTCGCGCAGATAGGGGTCATCCATGCCGCGAAAAACGTCGCAGAGGTCTTCCACGGTGCGATCCAGCGCCCAGGGGGCGCAGAGCAGCTCTTTCCGGATACGGGCGCAGGCGCTGTCCAACAATTTGGGATCGCGCACAAGTTCCATTTGCGCGGCAATGACCTCCCGGTATTCGGCCAGATCTTCGGGCACATTGCGCATGGTTTTCTGCAAATCCGCGCGCACGCCCGCGGCCGCGTCGCACAGGGCCTGCGCTTCGGCCGCGGCTTCGCCCGGGCCGATATGCCGCTCATCCGCCAGGCGCACGCCGTGCATCAGGCGGATGGCGCCAATGGCGATGCCGGGCGAAACCGGGGTGCCGAACAAGACTGCGCGGGCCATATTATTCCTGCAAGGTGGTTAAAAAGCGGGCCAGACCGCACAGGGCCTCGCGGGCGTCTTCGCCGTCGGCCAGCAGGGTCAGCTCCGCGTCGGCCGGGGGAGCGAGGGACAGAATATCCAACATGCTTTTGGCGTCCGCCGCGCCCGTTTCGCTGATCAGCTGAATGGCCGATGAATAGCGCTGGGCCTCCTGGGCCAGCCGGGCGGCAGGCCGGGCATGCAGACCGCCGCGCAGGCAGAGCGATACCCGCAGGGCCAGCCCGCGCGGCGTTATTTCGATGGCGTCTTCCATGCCTTTACCCTATGAAACATCCTGCCCGCGTACTTTGTCCAGGCCTGCGCGCCGCGCGGCAACGCCAGGGCTGAAAAACCTCTTTTTCCACAATCAATGCGCCGTTGCCGTATTTCCCGAAGCCGGGGCCGTGCCCGGGAGCTTCGGCCTGCCCGGCATTGCGACGGAAACATGACCTCCCAGGCCTTTATCCCGGCCCGGGCAAGAACCACAGCATCTTACATCCCGATCAGCCCTTCGTCCATGAGAATGAGCATGCCCAGCGTGAGCGCCCAAAGCAGAATGCGCGGCAGATGCATTCTGCCCACCAGCCATGCCGCGGCCAGCAGTGCCGATGTTGCCAGGCCATAGGCCAGCCAGGGAAAAGGCATTGCCGAGGTGGGCGTCAATTGCCACAGGATCAGCGCCACCAGCGCGGCATTGATCATTTTGAGCGTGTCCCCCCAATTGATCAGATCCAGGCGTTTGAGCTTCAGCAGCACGTGCATGCCGTGGCGCAGGCCTGCAAAAAATGTGACTGCCCGGAAAAGCCATACAAGCAAGAGCAGCGCGGCGGTCAGGACTGCCGTGAGCACAATGTGCCCGGAAAGCAGCAGGCTGACGCTGCTCAACGCCCAGAGCGGGCGCAGCGTGCCGCTGAAAAAGGAGTCGCCAAGGGCGGAAAGCGTGGTGGCCAGGGTGTCGCGCACCGAGTGCACAGCGCTTTCCGGCAGGGAACCTCTGGCGATCTGCGTTTCCAGGGAGAGCAAAATGCCCGCATAGAGCGGAATCATGAAAGCATGGGTATTGCTGTGGCCGCCGTAGCGGGCAAAGGCGCGCTCTCTGGCCCCGCGGTCCGGGTAAAGAAAGCGGAGAGCCGGGGCCAGCACAAAGGTCAGCCCCGGTTGTTGCATGCTTCTGGCGGTATTAGCCGCATTAATGCAGCAGGTTCGCGCCAGACAGTTGAGGACCACGGGTCTGGGGAGCATAGCGCCTCGTAACGCTGGAGCCGGGCAGACAGCGTGCGCGACCGCGCTGAAAATGCGTCAGGCTGCGCAGCGCCGCTTGTGCCGGGGCCTCTCATGCGCCGTGTTGGTATCAAAAAGTCGCAACCGTAAGGGACATCAAGCCTGTTGTGAAGATCGCCGGGCAAAAAACGCCGCTGAGAGCATTTTCTCTTTGAAAATGCTCTCAGGCGAAAACCGCGTTTTTCGCCTGAATGCCACCTTTGACTTTCATAAAAAGTCAAAGGTAATCTGCTCTGGAGCGTTTTGCTCATGAAATTAGCTAAACGCTCTGGCAGGGCAAAGCACCCGCCGCGCGCGTCAGCCGTCGGCGGCTGTGCCGCCTTACGGATGACGACAGCAGAAACAGGCGCAGGCGCAATTTACTTGCGCCGTTAAGCGCCGGAGCGAGCGCTTCAAAAGCAATATACGCTACTGTTCCGCGCTGTCGCCCGCGTCCCGGAGCAGCGCGTAAATTTCCTTGCCGCTCCAGCCGCGCGCCGCGCTCTGTACCCGGCGCGCCACTTCGCGCGGTTTGCCGCCGCGGGCCAGCTCCAGGCGCGCCAGTTGCGCCACCTCCTCGCGGGGAGTGCGCTCGACCTGTTCCGGCGGGCCGATGATCACGGTAATCTCGCCCAACAGGGGGATGGGCAGTTCCGGGGAGATGCCGCCGTTGCTGTCCAGACGCCCGAGTATAAATTCCTCATGGGTTTTGGTCAATTCGCGGCAAACGGCAAGATCGCGGGCGCCCAGGATACGTGCGGCCAGGATCAGGCTTTCCTTGAGGCGATCTTTGCGTTCAAAAAAGATCAGCGAGCCCGGCGCATGGGCAAAAGCGGCAAGCAGATTCTCGCGTCCGGCGGCATCGCGGGGCAGAAAGCCCAGAAAGGTATAGGGCAGCGGGGCAATGCCGGCAGCGGAGAGAGCCGCGACGGGCGCGGAAGGCCCCGGCACGGGAGAAACAGGAAGGCCTTCCTTGCGGCAGGCCCGCACCAGCCGGTAGCCCGGATCGGCCAGCAGGGGGGTGCCCGCATCGGAGATCAATGCCAGAGTACGCCCTTCCCGTAAAAGGCGCAGAACTTCCTCCTGACGCTCGGCCTCATTGTGATCGTAAAAACTCAAAAAACGGCGGCCATGAATGCCGCAACGCGCGCAAAGAGCGGCGGCCCGGCGGGTGTCTTCGGCCAGGATCAGATCTGCGGCCTGCAGAATTTCACGAGCCCTGGGCGAGAGATCATCAGGGTTGCCAAGGGGCGTGGCCACTACCCAGAGCCGGGGAGAAGTCAAAGGCATGGCAATGATGCTCCAGACGTAAAATGTCGCCCTCGCGCAGCACGCAGACCACGTCAAAACGGCAGGGGCTTTGCCAGGCCCGGTGGGCCGCGAGCCAGGCCTGGGCCGCGCGTCCGAGCAGGCGCTGTTTCGCCGTGGTCATGGCTTCGGCCGGGCTGCCCTGCCCGTGGGCTTTGCGGGATTTGACCTCCACAAACACCACGGTTTCGCCGTCAAGGCAGACGAGATCAAGCTCCAGGCGGCCCTGCCGCCAATTGCGATCCAGCAGGCGGTAGCCTGCGCGCTCAAGAAATGCGGCGGCCGCGTCCTCGCCTGCTCTGCCGAAACGAAGATGCTCCGGACGCGCGATGGGCAGCGCGGCCGCGCCCGACGTTGCTGTTGCGGCCGCGCGTTGCCGGGTCTGAGCTTTGAAAAAAGGAAATTTCAGCACAAGCGGCCCTGACTGGGCGCGGTTTTTGCCTGATCCGGCAGCACGCCCCGGAAGGTCCGGCGGTGCTGCGGGCATGGGCCCAGACGCCGCAGAGCCGCGTAATGAGCCGCAGTGCCGTAGCCCTTGTGGGTCTCCAGGCCATAGCCGGGCCAGCGCCGCGCCAGATGCCGCATGAGCCGGTCGCGGAAGGTCTTGGCCAGGATGGAGGCGGCGGAAATGGCATCCACGCTTTTGTCGCCGCCCACAATGGCCTGCTGGGCAGGGCCGGGGGCCGCGTGCCCTTTGCGCCAGAACCGGAGCAGCACAGCCTCCGGCACGGTCTTGTTGCCGTCCACAAGCAGGCGGGAGGGAGAGCGGCACAAGGTTTGCACGGCCCTGCTCATGGCTTCAAATGTGGCTTGAAGAATATTGATGCGCTCAATGCGTCTGGGCCAGACCACGCCCAGGCCCCAGGCCAGGGCGCAGGCCCGGATGCGCGGGGCCAGCGCCTCGCGCGCCGCGGCGCTCAGAAGCTTGGAGTCGGCAAGGCCGGAAAGCTCATGGACGGAAGGCAGAATGACGGCCGCAGCCACCACCGGCCCGGCCAGGCAGCCGCGCCCGGCTTCGTCGATACCGGCCTCAAGACCGGAAGGCCGGTCAGGGATGAGGGCCGGCGAACCGAACAGCGTGGCTTGTGCCTGTTGGCCTTTCACAGCGATATGTCGCGTGTTGCGGAAGGTGCAATTTTCGCCGTCGACAAGAGCGACGAGCGACGCGCCGCGGCGGAAGGGAGGTTCCACCGGGGCGCGCCGCCAAGGGCTGTCTCTGTATCGCTTCTTTTGCTTTGCAGCTTTGTCAAGCCGGGCTTTTTGCGAAAGGAGCGCGCCATAGCTCTGTTGCCATTCTCCATAAGACGGCTCTGCCGCCAGCGGTCGAGGCCGGAGCGCATTCTTTTCGTAAGCGGCGTGATCCCTTGCTGCAAGAGCAAAACTTTTCCATGCGGAGAAAGCGCCTGGAGTGCATGCAGTCAGCGGCAAAAAGCCCCGCTTCCACTCAGAAGCGGCCGCGCGGCTTGATGCGCGCCGCCTTGCCCTTGAGAGCCCGCAGATAATAGAGGCGGCTGCGGCGCACGCGACCCTGGGTGACCAGTTCCACATGATCGATGAAGGGCGAATTCAGGGGGAAAATGCGCTCCACGCCCACGCCGTCGGAAACCTTGCGCACCGTAAAGGTGGCGTTGGTGGTGCCGCGTTTGATGCGGATCACATTGCCCTGGAAGACCTGGATGCGCTCTTTTTCGCCTTCCACAATGCGCAGATGCACCTTGACCGTGTCCCCGGAGCGGAACGCGGGCATATCCATGCGCATGTTTTCCTGTTCAATTTTCCTGATGATGTCCATCGTGAACTCCTTGCAAACCCGAGGGGCGGATTGTTGCGTC
Source organism: Desulfovibrio sp. ZJ200 (assembly GCF_011039095.1). Lineage (NCBI taxonomy): Bacteria > Pseudomonadati > Thermodesulfobacteriota > Desulfovibrionia > Desulfovibrionales > Desulfovibrionaceae > Desulfovibrio > Desulfovibrio sp. ZJ200. The sequence goes on from NZ_JAAKEH010000021.1 coordinate 13,991, forward strand.
CTTGCGAAGCGGCGTGGCCGCAATGATGCAATCAGTAATAGTCGCCTAAAATTCTGTCAGCCAGGATGGCTGCCGCGCTGCGCACCGAAAGGTGGTTGTAGCTCAAAAAGCGCAACGGCCTGAGCACGCCGTCGCAACGCGCAAGCGCTTCCGGGGCCAGTCCGTGCGCCGTGCCCAGGCAAAGCAGGACCGGACCTTCGCGGCACCAGTCCCGCACCTGGCAGGGCGTCAGGGGGGCGGGCGCGTTTTTTTGCCCGGGCCAGACTGCGGAGCTGGCCACCAGCCTGGGCCGCGCACCGCAATATGCGCTCAGGTCTTCAACGGCTTCGTCCAGCGAAACGGCCGGGCGCACCAGTTCCAGAGCCTGGGCGCGATCCGGGTTGCCGTGGCCGCCCGGGCCCTGTGCACTTTGCGCCCAATGCCGCAAAATTTTTTGCAGCACCCGCAATTGATCCTTCAGCGGCGTGACCGCATAGAAAGGCCCCATGCCATAGCTGCGGGAAATCCGGGCTATATCGTGAATATCCAGATTTGTCAAAGAGGAAGCGCCGGAATTTTTTTCTCCGAGCAGAACCGGATAGTGCAGCAGGCAGAAGGAAAGGCTGCGGCCCGGCCGTTGGCGCGGCATGGCGGCCAGGGCCAGAGCGTCTTCGCGATCCAGGGGAGCCTGATCCAGCAGATCCGGGCGCGCGGCCAGAGTCGCCGCCAGGGAGGCCTGACGCCGCCAGCGCGCAATGCGGGCATGATCCCCGCTCAGCAGAACTTCGGGCACGGGCAGGCCTTCCAGTTCTTCAGGCCGGGTGTAGTGCGGGTATTCGAGCAGGCCGCGCGAAAAGCTCTCCTCCTCGCCGGATGCCTCCTTGCCCATAAAGCCGGGAGCAAGCCGGGCCACAGCTTCGATGACCGCCAGGGCCGCTGTTTCGCCGCCGTTGAGCACTGCCTCGCCCACACTGACCGGCTCCAACGGAAAAAGCCGGTTCAGGCGCGCGTCCAGCCCTTCGTAGCGGCCGCAGATCAGGGTCAGATCCTCCTCGTCGGCCAGCTCACGGGCCAGGGCCTGGGTCAGAGGGCGGCCGCCCGGGGCCATGAGCAACATGCGGCCGGGCCGCGCAATGGAGCGCAGGGCAAGGGCCAGAGGCTCCGCCTGCATGACCATGCCCGGGCCGCCGCCATAGGGGCGATCGTCCACATGGCGGTGTTTGTCGCGGCTGAAGTCCCGGGGATCGTGAAAGCTGAACGTCACAAGCCCGTTTTCTCGCGCGCGGCCCATGAGCGCCGTGGAAAGCGGCGAAGCAAAAAACTCGGGAAAAAGTGAAACAAGGTGAAAACGGGGCATGTCGGGCAGCTTGCCGCAAATGGCCGCGTCTGGCAAGCGCGGGGCGCATACAGGGCCGACGCCGCGCCTGCCATTGCGGCAGTGCCCCAAAAACGCGTCTCAGACGCGGGCCTGCCAGAAAAAACGGAACGTGGGAGAAGAGACGGCAGCGGAGGTTGCCAGGCAAAGCCAGTGGCCGGGACACGGCAGGAGGAACCAGCGCAGGCAATGGCCGTCCAGCGCCGCGTGGCCTGCGCGTCCGCCGCAACGGCCCCCGAAGATCCGCGCGGCATCCCGCGCAAGGCCTGTGCCCAGGGCTTTGAGCAGCGCCTCCTTGATGGTCCAGCGCCGCAGGGCTTCGCGGCATTGCCCCGTTGCGGAGAGAGCGGGCGGGATTTCGCCGTACGCAAAGGCCCGGCCGCAGGGCGGCGGGCTGTCCAGGGCCTCGGCGTCCAGCCCCAGGGCAGGATGCGCAGGGCGCGGCGGAGCCGCGGACGGGCCGTCGTTGGTTGCCGGGCCGGGCCGCAGGGCGCAGAAGGCCGCCCTGCCGCTGTGGCTGAAGCTCACGGCCCAGCCCGGCAACACGGGACGGCCCGCACTGTCTGCCTGAAGGCGTACCCCCTCGGAACGGAAAGATCTTGTTTGTGCCGCCGCCAGGCTCAGGCCGCGCAGCAGCAGAGCGCGGGCCAGCACACGGGATGCGCGCGCGGCCAGAGCCGCGCCGCTCATGGCGAAGCGCCGGATATGATCTCTCTGTTCTTCCCCCAGCCAGGGGGCCAGCGCTGTTTCGCGGGCATGGCAGAACGCGCGCAGCTCCGCTTCAGGCAGCGCGGGCACGGCTGCGCCCAGGATGAGTATTTCCGCGTTGCGCGGGGAAGTAGTGCGCATAGGCCCTGAATCCGCCCGGCGCGGCAGGCTGCCGCGCCGGAGAGCGTTATTTGAAGGACGGCAGCCAGGACGCGAGCCAGTGCGGCGGCGTTCCAAAGTGCAGCCAGAGGAACAGGCCGCCGGAAAGCAGAAGCACGACTGCCAGCAGAAGGGCCGGGAGCCGCCAGCTGCGCTTCTTGCGACGCAACTGGGCCGGAAGGCTGTACGGATCGTCCAGAGAGCGCAGCGCGCCCGGCGGCAGACTGCTCTCGGCGGTCAGCGTCGCGCCCATGGCGATATTGATGGGCGCGCCGTTGTTCACGGCCCAGCCCGAGGCGTCCAGCAGGGGGCCCAGGCTGCGGCGGCGCAATTTGAACCAGGCCAGGATCACCGACGGCCCGGAAATGCCGAGAAACAGGGCCACCAATGCCATGGGCCACCACCAGCCCAGGGAAACCAGGGAATTGGCGATATAGGCAAAGGCCGCGCTGAGCACGCTGATGCCCACGCTGAAGGCCGCAAAGATGCCCGCGCCCTTGGCGAAATCAAAGTTGAGCCTGGGCGGCGTTCCGGCCGATGCGGCCGCGGCGTCTTTTTTGATGTCCGCGCCCAGGGCGTTCACGGCCTTGCTTGAGGCCTTGCTGAGGGCGTCTTCCTTGGAGGCCACGAATTTTTGCAGTTGATCGGCCACCATAGCGCCGAAACGCAGGTACGGGGCCCACATGGCCTGGCGCAGACTGATGGGGTTGTGCACCAGACGGGTCAGGGTCGTATCCCAGTCCTGCTCGGCATTGTCCACAAAAACGCCGTGGCGGCCTTCCAGCAGCGCGTCGGTGTTCCCGGCCGTCAGAGCCGCGGCGATGGTCATGCTTTGTTGTTCGCCGGTGGCGAGCGTGCGCGTGCATTGGCAATAGAGCAGGCAGAGATGGCTTTGCGAAGCCAGACGGACATGCGCGGCCAGATCGTTGACCGGCACGCATAAATAGCAGGCCCGGCTGTCCAGATACAGGGTCCCGGCCAGAAAGATGGCCCGTTTGTCCGGATCGTAGAAATCCGCGAAGGAAACGAAGTTCATGAGCAGGGTATACAAGTGGACGTGGAACAGGGTCAGTTTTTCGAGATCGCGCACCGCCGCCATGCGCGGGGCGGCCAGATCCCGCTGCACACAGGCCGCGAACGCCTTTTGTGTCGCCTCGCTCAGCAATGTTTCCATTTCTTCGCTGGAAATCTTGTCCAGAGCGTCTTCGGGCGAGGGCGGCAGAAAGGCGCGTTGCAGCGCGTCGTCCTCCGGGGCCAGGACCAGGGGCGGCAGGCCGGGAAAGTCCGCCTGTTTGGCGTTGTCCGGGGGGCGCTCATAGCTGGGCTTTTGGTCCAGCAGGGCGGCATAGGGCGCAAAACGGTCCAGGATCTCCCGCCAGACAGTCTCGCTCAGGCTGCCGCCCGCCTGATCCCCGGCGGCCGGGGCGTCGCCGTTTGGCGCGCTTTTTCCCTCAGGATGCAGCCGGAGCAGGGGCGCGAACAACTGACTGAAATTTTTCAGGTCTTCGGCCCAGGCCGGATTGATCCCGCTGGTGAGACTCAGAGGTTGATCCGGGGCGATGCGGGCCAGGGGCAGCCGGGCCAGAACATCCAGAGACAAAAGGATCTGCCCGCCGTTGTCCGGGGGGGTGAGCATGGCGTCCTCATTAAGCGCGGACAGGGCCTGCGGGGCATAGGCTGCCATGCGGCAACGGTAGAAATAGTCGTCGATTTTGGGCCGCAGACGTTGCAGCAGGGTCCAGGCCGCGTCTGTCTGACTGCCCAGGGGCAGATCCGCCTGGCGCACGCTTTGCCGCCAGTCCCGCGCCGCGCGCAGCCGCTCAAGAAAAGCGTCCGCCAGAGCCTGGCTCAGCCCCGGACGCCCGGAGTCGTCGCGCATGGCGCCGATGACGGAAAAGCCGGCCAGAATGAAACGCTTTGTCGCGTCGTCTTTGGCGTCCACGGAATCCGCAGGCACCACCCCGTCGCCGTTGAAGGCATACTCCGCGGCTGCGGCCACGGCCTCTTGCGCCTCTTCGGGAGTGACTTGCGCGGCGTCCGCGTGTTGGTTTTTTTTCAGCACCAGGCGGGCCGCGGACAGCAGCTCCGAGCCCTGGGCATTGTCGTCCTGAATGTTGTCCAGGGGCAGGCCCGCAGTGCCTTCCGTGAGCCGGGCCGGATGCTTGAGCCGCTCGCAGAGCCAGGCCACTGCCTCCAGGATGTCGGCGGAGCGGATGCGGCCGTCCTGATCCGTGTCGAGCAGCTCCAGGGTGCGGGCATCGAATTCCAGGCCCTGCGTGGGGCAGCTCAAGGTCATCCAGAGTTTGGGATCAAGCTTATCCAGATGGCGCCATTCTTCATCTGTGTGCAAAAGCACCTGATCCAGGCCGCCCATACGCCGGAAGCTAAAGGGTGTAGCCTTGTCTTCCGCCGGTGCGGAATCGGGATTGGCAGGCATTATCGTAACTCCGTCTTGGAGAAATTTTTTCAAGAGTGTTAACTAAATAAAGAGTGTCACACCGCACAGGCGTAACACTCCTTACTTAGAGCATTTTGCTTTTGAAATTATTCAATTTCAAAAGCGGCGCTGCCATCATTTCCCCGCAAGCGGGACAAGCGCCTGAAAAGCGTGGTTTTCAGGCTCATTGCTTCAGCCGTTGCGACGAAGGAAGCTACGGATGAAGACAGCAACTGGTTACTGCGACAACCAGCCAACGCAACCGCTGTCGCTATCCGTAAGCAAGCAAAGCTTGCTAATGGCTACCGCCGGCGCGGGCGTCCGCTCCCGCGACCGCCAGAGCGGTTCCGTTTTCAACAGCAAACCGCTCTAGTAACTTCTTTTCACTATATCTTTACATCTTTACATTTGCAATGCTCTCACGCCGCTTATTCTCCGGTTTTGCTCTTCTGATATTCGGCAATCACTTTCTCGGCCACCGGTTGCGGCGCTTCCTCATATTGCGCGAATTCCATGGTGAAAAAGCCCTGGCCGCCGGTCATGGAACGCAGATCCGGCGCGTAGCGCAGCACTTCGCTCATGGGCACATGCGCCTTGATTTCCGTGATGCCGCCCTGGGAATCCGAACCCAGCACCTTGCCCCGGCGCGAGGAAAGATCGCCGATGACGTCACCCATGCTCTCATCCGGTATGGACACGGTCAGCAGCACAATGGGCTCCAGGAGCACGGGCTTGAGACTTTCCATGGCCTTTTTGAAAGCCAGAGAGCCGGCCACCTTGAAAGCCATTTCCGAGGAGTCCACCGTGTGATAGCTGCCGTCATAGACTCTGACCCGGAAATCCACCACCTGGCAGCCCGCCAGAAAGCCGCGCGCCGCCGCTTCCTGAACGCCCTTGTCAATGGCAGGGATATATTGCCGCGGGATCACGCCGCCCACGATGGCGTCCTCAAAAACATAGCCTGAGCCGCGCGGCAGACCTTCCATTTCGATCCAGCAGTCTCCGAACTGTCCGCGCCCGCCGGATTGCTTTTTGTGGCGGCCCTGAACCTGGCACTTGCCGCGCACGGTCTCGCGGTAGGGCACTTTGGGGGTTTTGAGCACAATGTCGATCTTGAAGCGGCGCCTGGCCTTTTCCACCGAGAGCTCAATATGCAGCTGGCCCATGCCGGAGAGCAGGATGTCGCCGTTTTCTTCGTCGCGGGCCAGTTTGAGCGTGATATCCTCATCCAGCAGGCGCTGGATGGCGGAGTAAACCTTGTCTTCCTCGCCCTTTTCCCTGGGGGCCAGGGCATAGGTGATCAGTTGCGGCGGCAGCTCGGGCATGGGCAGGACAAAGGGGGCTTTTTCGTCGCAGAGCGTGTCGCCGGTGCGGGTATTTTTGAGCTTGGCCACTGCCACCAGGGCGCCGGGGCCGGCCGGCTCCTTGCAGGGGGTCTGATTTTTACCCACCAGATACAGCAGGCTGCCCAGGCGTTCATTGTCCTCGCTGCGCATGTTCCTGAGCGTGACGTCGCCGTTGACCGTGCCGGAGAGCACCCGCAGGATGGAAAGTTGCCCGGCAAAAGGATCGGACAGGGTCTTGAATACAAAGCAGGCCACCGGCCCGTCGGGGTCAGGCGCGCGCTCCCCGCCCGACGCGCCCGCAAAGGGCGGCCGATCCAGCGGGGAGGGCAGCAGAGCTTCCACCGCGTCCAGAACTGCCTTGCCGCCCTTGTTTTCCAGCGCGGCGCAGGTCAGCACCGGCGTCAGCTCGCCGCGGAGCACGCCCGCGCGCAGGCCGGACTGAAGCTCTTGCAGAGAAAGGCTGCCTTCCTCCAGGTATTTTTCCATGAGGGCTTCATCGCTCTCCGCGATATTTTCCACGGTCACGTCGTGGAGCAGGCTCACGTCGTCAGCCAGTTCCGCCGGGATTTCCGCCTCGCTGGTCGCGCCGTCGGCCTCGAAGATCCTGGCCTTGCCCGCCAGCACGTCCACCACGCCCACAAAGGCGTCGCCCTTGCGGATCGGCAGTTGCAGGGCCACGGGCTTTACGCCCAGGGCGGCCAGACCGTCGAAAGCCATATGAAAATCGGCCCGGTCGCGATCCAGCTTGTTGATCACAATGATCGACGGCAGCTTTTCCGCGCGCGTCAGGTTCCAGAATTTTTTGGTCAGCGGTCGCACGCCGTCCACGGCGTCCAGCACGAAAATCACGCTGTCCACGCCTTTGAGCAGGCATTCCATGTCGCCGGTAAAGTTGCCGTCGCCCGGAATATCCAGGAGAAAATGACGATTCTTGTTCCAGAGATAGGTAGCGCAGGCAGGTTGCACCGAGCCGCGCCGGCGCACTTCTTCGGGCTCGTAGTCAAGGCTGGTGGTGCCTTCTTCGATGGCGCCCATGCGCGTGATCGCCCCGGCGTTGAAGAGCAGCATTTCAGCCAGCGAGGTTTTCCCGCAGCCGCCGGTGCCGACAAGGGCGAAGGTACGTTGCATTTCCAGAGGGGTGGGCATGGTTTTCTCCCTTCGGGCATGCTGCCGCTCCGGTCTTCTGGCGCGGGCCTGCGTGAACGTCGCTTTTTATTCCGGCTATGAACCGGGAAAGTCCATTTTTTGCATAAAAAGCGTTGTATCCTTGCCTGCGTCAAAAATCCTCGAAGCGTCAACACACCCGGTAAGCGATATGGCGGGCGCAGAAACAAGCGCAAGCCGGGTGAACGGAACCAGGGAAGAAGCGCGGAGAGGCCGCGGTCGCCGGTTTGAAGAGCCGGTCGGACACGCGCGCATTACTTGTTGATCAGGATACAGGCTTGGCGGCAAAAAGGGAAGAGGTCAGATCGCGCGCCGCAGGACAGATGCATCTAAATATTATGTGCAATAATTTTGCTATGTTATCAGAATTACTGGGAAGAGCCGCTGCGGCGGCGTCAGAGTCGTCTGCGCGCAGCGCATTGCTGAAGACAACATGCATCGCCGCGCTCAGCTTGCGCGAAGCTTACGGCGCGGGTCGTTTGCCTGCGTCTGATCAGGCGCGCGGGTTGCGGATTCTCGGCAAAGTGCTTGACAATCTGTGGCGCAGCCCTGAAATTCTACCTTGGGCACGACTGCCTGGAGGCATTGGCTATGATTCTGGAATGGGCTGCCGCGGGCGCGGCGATTCTGGCGGGCTTTTTTTTCTGTTTTCGCTTGATGAAACGCGGGCTTACCACGCTGGACGAGGATCGCGCCGGCTATTACGCGCGCATTCGCGCCGCTGAGGAGCAACTCCGTGAGGACAACAAAAATATTTCTTTAAGCGAACATCTCTATATAGCCCGCGCGGGCCTTGAGGATTTGCTGCGCCTGGCGGGCAACCCCCCCGGCTTTTCGCTCTCCGGCCAGGGTCAGACGTTCTTTCTGCATACGCCCCACGGGCCGTGGCGCATTGCGCTGAGCATGCGCGAGCGTACCCTGCGCGGCACGCGCAAAGTTGTGCACGGCCGCAGCTGCTGGCAGTTGAGCGGTTTCGGCCTGGACGAGCATTTCGACGATCTGGCTTCCCTGATGTGCAGCCTTAACGCCCACCTGCGGGGCGACGCGGGCGTTCCCCCGGAGCCGCCGCAGTTTGCCCGTCGCATTTCGCAGTAGAGCGTGTTGGCACTATCCTGCGCATTCTCAACTATTTTAGAGCATTTTCACTTTGAAAATGCTCTGCTGACGCGAAAGCGGCAGCCGCCGCAACGCGGCGTACATTCAGGCGAAAACCGCGTTTTTCGCCTGAATGCCACTTTTGACTTTCATAAAAAGTCAAAGGTAATCTGCTCTAGAGCGGTTAGCTAATCTCATTAGCAAAACGCTCTAGCCTGCCGCCTTGCTGCAGAGCTCTTTGAACCAGTCCGGCACGGGCATGGGCTTTCCTTCGGCATTGACCAGCGCGTGCTGGGTCATGCCCGTGGCTAAAAGGCGCGTCTTGTCCTCGTTCCATATCTCATATACAAAACGCAGTGAGGCCCGGCTCCATTGGCTGATGCCCGCGCGCACCTGCACGAGGTCGTCGTAATGCGCGGGCGCGCGGTAACGGCACTGGGCCTCGCGCACGGGCAGGATAATGCCTTTTTTTTCCACCTCCGCGTAGCTCATGCCGCAATGGCGGATATAGGCGCTGCGCGCCCGTTCAAACAAATGCAGATATTCGGCATAATATAAGACCCCCATAGTGTCCGTTTCACCGTAGGACACGCGATGAGGCATCCAGACATCAAGGATGGGAAAGTCGTCATGCACGGGCAAGCTCCTTTTTTCGACACGCGCCACAGCGCGCAAACATTGCATGAAAACCGCAAGGGCGGGTTGCGCCCGCTCTTGGCCCTGCTTTTGCTGGCCAGCATCGGGCTTTTTGCCTGCGCCAAAAAAGTCCCGACGCCGGAACCTCTGCTGCCGCCGGGCCCGGCCGTGGGCATGGAAAGCCCCGAATTTTTCGTCAGCCGCCTCCTTCCCCGCAACCAGGATTTGACCACCTGGAAGGACATGGCCCCTACCGTGCGCAAGTCTTTGCGCTATGTCAACAGCAAGCCGCAAAAGGCCGTGGCCGTGAAACGACCGGGCCTGACCCTGACCTGGGGGGATATGGCCCGCACGCTCACCCGCCTGCAAGAGCTTTTGCCCAGGCTGGACGCTGAGCCGCAGCTTTTTTTGAGCAATTTTCGCTGGGTGGAGGTGCCCGGCGGGATCAATTATTCGGGCTACTATGAGCCCATGATCCGCGCGAGCCGCACTCGCAAGCCGGGCTATACGCAGGCCGTTTACGGCCTGCCGCCGGATCTGAAACGGGTGCGCGCCCGGCGCGGCCGCTATTATGACCGGCGGACTATTGAGGAAAAGCAGGTGCTGGCCAATCGCGGCCTGGAACTGGCCTGGGCCGCGGACCCGGTGGATGTCTTCTTTCTTGAAATCCAGGGCTCGGGCCGTTTGATTTTTGACGACGGCACCCAGGCCTATGTCAACTACGCCGGGCAGAACGGCCATAAATACAAAAGCTCGGGCCGGATCATGCGCGAAAAGGGCCTGCTGCGGCGCGGCGACATCTTTGAGCAGCGGGAATGGTTCAAAAATAATCCGGAGCGGGTGCGCGAGATACTCAACGAAAATCCGAGTTATGTGTTTTTCAGGTTCGGCGGGCGCGGTCCCACTGGCGCCATGGGGCACAAAGTGGACGGCTGGCTCTCCCTGGCCGTGGATCGCAAGTACATTCCCCTGGGCGCGGTGCTGGCCTACGGAGTCAATGTGCCGGACGAAAAGCACGGCAGCCTGCCGCTGCGCGGCATCGGTTTTGCGCAGGACGTGGGCGGGGCCATCAAGGGCAAACGCGTCGACATTTTCTGCGGCGGGGACGAGCGGGCCAATTATGTGGCCAGCCATCTGGACGCCAGGGGCCCGGCCTGGGTGCTGGTGGCCAGGGTCAGCCCTCAGTAAACCACCTGCTGCAAGGCCGCGCCCTTGCGGGGGCATGCCGATGCCAGTTGGGGATGCACCGAAGGCCTGAATTGACATCCTCCCCCGACTTTAGTATTCCCCACGCGCGTGGGATGAATCGGCACGAAAGAAACAGCGCCGGAGAGATCCGGGCCAGTCCCTGCCAGGCGGGGGTGAACGAAGCGTGCCGGCAGTGCTCAGGCGGTGGCCCGTCAAGGCTTTGTGAAACCTGAAGTGGATGGGAATCTGATGAGCACCAAGGAACCGCCGGAAAGCACGCCCAGGCCATCTCCGCAATGCCGACAAGAGAAAGATGAGGCGCGGCGGATCAGAATTCTGGATGCGGCTCTGGAAGAATTCAGCAACAAGGGCTTTGCGGCTGCCCGCGTTGAGGATATCGCCCAGCGCGCCAGGGTTTCCAAGGGGGCTATTTATCTTTATTTTTCCGATAAAAAAGCCCTGTTCCAGGGCGTGCTGGAAGCCGCCTTCGTGCCTTTTCTCCGCCGCAATGAGCATATCCTGCGGGATGCGTCCTTGGATCTGCGCCAGAAGCTGCTGCGGATGTATGCGCCCCTGACCGGGGCCGACGCCTGCTCTCCCTTGCGGCGCAGCGTCTGCCTGGCTTTCAGTGAGGGCTTGCATGATCCCGAGCTGATGGAAGGATTTTACCAGGCCTTCCTTGCGCCTTACAGGGCCCGCCTGCAGGAGGAATTGTTGCCTGCCGCGCAAGCGCCCAACGTGCGCGACGCCCTGGCCCGCTTTCCTGAACTTTTGGTGGGGCCGCTGCTCTTCGGCGTCATCCATACGGAACTTGTCCGCAGTCAACCGCCCCTGGACCTTGAAGGCCTGTTCGCCGCCTATCTGCAAATCCTTTTTCCGCAGCCGCCGTCCGGCTAAAGCATTTTCAAAGAGAAAATGCTCTAAAGCCGATTTTTGCCCAAGGGCTGTGAAGCAGGCGGGCGCGGGAGCCTTGCCGTGACAGTGCGCCGGACACGTTGCGGCTTTTGCCGAGCGCAGCGCGCCGCAGGGCATCCGGGCTTGAGCCGCGCGCGTTCCGGGTATATAGCAGAGAAATTACGTTTTCGACCGGGCGCGCCGCTCTTGGGCGCGCCGTGGGAGCGGCCTTTACCAGCCAAGGACATCAGGAATGCATGAGCACAGCCAGTATTTGAAGCGTATCCTCTTGAGCCGCGTGTACGACGTGGCCGTGGAAACCCCTTTGGACGAAGCCGTGAGCCTTTCGCGGCGTCTGGGCAACAAAGTGTTGCTCAAGCGCGAGGACTTGCAGCCGGTTTTTTCCTTCAAGCTGCGCGGCGCGTACAACAAAATGGCGCGTCTGACGCCCGAGGAGTTGCGCCGTGGGGTCATCGCGGCCTCGGCGGGCAACCATGCCCAGGGGGTCGCGCTCTCGGCCAGGCGCCTGGGCTGCGAGGCCACCATTGTCATGCCGGTGACGACCCCGGCCATCAAAATTGCCGCCGTGCGGCGGCTGGGCGGGCAGGTGGTGCTTTTTGGCGAATCTTTCAGCGACGCCTGGCTGCACACGCAGGATTTGATCCGGCAGAGCGGCTGCATTTTTATTCCGCCTTTTGAAGATCCGGACGTGATTGCCGGGCAGGGCACCATCGGCATGGAGATTCTGCGTCAGCATCCCGGCGAGATCCACGCGGTCTTTGTGCCCATCGGCGGCGGCGGCCTGGCCGCGGGCGTGGCCGCCTACATCAAGCACCTGCGGCCGGAGATCCGGGTCATTGGCGTGGAGCCGGTGGATTCCGACGCCATGCGCCGTTCGATTATGGCCGGCTATCCGGTGGAATTGAGTGACGTGGGCCTGTTCGCCGACGGCGTGGCCGTGAAGGTGGTGGGCGAGGAAACGTTCGCGCTGTGCCGCGATCTGCTGGATGATATCATCACCGTGGACACGGACGCCATCTGCGGGGCCATCAAGGATATTTTCGAGGATACCCGCGTGGTGGCCGAACCCGCCGGGGCGCTCTCCCTGGCCGGGCTGCGCGCCTATGTGGCCGCCGGAGGGGCCACGGGAATCCGCGACGCCACCCTGGTGGCCATCGTCAGCGGCGCGAACATGAATTTCGACCGCCTGAGCCATGTGGTGGACCGCTCGGAAATCGGCGCGGAGCGCGAGGCTTTGCTGGCTGTGACCATACCGGAAAAAGTGGGCAGCTTCCGCCGGCTCTGCACGGCCATCGGCAAGCGCAACATAACCGAGCTCTGCACCCGTTTTTCGGACCCGGAAGTGGCCAGGGTGCTGGTGGGCATCAAGATCAACGGGCGCGAGGAAGTGGCCGAGGTGCTGGCCGAGTTGCAGTCGCACGGGCTTGGGGCCTGCGATCTCACGGATAACGAGCTGGCCAAGACGCATCTGCGCCATCTGGTCGGCGGCAATGCCCCGCAGCTCCGCAACGAGCGGCTGATCCGCTTTACCTTTCCGGAACGGCCGGGCGCGCTTCTGGATTTCATGGACGCCATGCGCGTGGATCTCAGCATCACGCTTTTTCAATACCGGTACCACGGCGCGGACTTTGGCAGGGTGTTGGTGGGCTTCGAGGTCCCGGACGGCCAGCGCGAGGCTTTTGAAGACTTTCTGGCGCGCGTGGAGCGCATGGGCTACCCGCATGTGGAGGAGTCGGATAATCCGGCCTACAAGCTTTTCCTGGGCTGGCACGATGCGCAGTAGAGCGTTGAGAGCATTTTCAAAGGGAAAATGCTCTCAAGACTGTTCACATTAGACATATAAATAAAAGGTCATCTATGGTAACCAAGAAAGCAGCTTCTGCCAACAATACCTGTATCCGCCTTCGCGTCGAATTACTTACTGGTGCGGGGTATGAATTTGAAGATAACTATATTGTTCGCGTCATTGATATGCGGTCAAAACATACCCTTGATAAGTTACACGAGGCACTCTTCAAAGCCTTTGATCGCTATGACAACCATCTGTATGAATTCTCCTTCGGAGCGGATCAGCCTTACGATGAGAACGCCGTGCGCTATGGCGTAGCGATGAATGACAATGATTTGCCATCCCCCGATAAAAACAAGCTTCGTAACGCGTCCAAGACCTCTTTGGCATCCTTGGAGCTTAAGCCTGGCGACGTATTTTACTACCTCTTCGATTTTGGAGATGACTGGTGGCATCGAATCACTGTTGAAAATGTAGATATGCCCGCGAAAACTGGTCGCCGTTACCCGTTGCTCATAGAAAAGCACGGAGAAAGCCCTGACCAGTATGAAGATTTCGATGAGGAAAAATAGCCGGTCACGGTATCACCGTTCACAGTTAGAGCGTTTTGCTCATGAAATTAGAGCAATTTCAAAGTGAAAATGCTCTAGCAAAACGCTCTGGATGCGTCAGCCCTGCGGGCAAAGACGTTCCAGGCCGCGTTTACCTGCCGAGCAGCTCCCTGGCGTCAGGCTGCAATCCTTTGAGGCTGGCAATGATTTTGTCGGCGCCCAGATTGTGCGGATCTTGCGCAATGATGATCAGAATCCGCTCGGGTGTGGCCGTTACATAATTGTTAGCCCGAGCCTTGAAGGATTGGCTGCGGGGTTCCCCGGCAAAACGCCAGAAATTGCCTTGCTTGCGCGGTTCGGAAGCATCGCTCTGCAACTCCGCCATCTTTTTGGCAAAGTTTTCCGCGCTGTCTTTGGGGAGATTGGGCAGCAGAAAAATGCTTACCTGGGCCAGGAACTTTTCACCGGCTTCATCGCGTTTGCCCAGCACCAGCATGTATTCGTCGTCCCGCCCGACGCTGAAGGCCGTTTGCTCCTCGCCGGTCCAGCCCTGGGGCAGATCCACGCTGAATTTGCTGAAGGCGCGATTTTCAGCCGGAACCTCGGCCGCGCAGCAAAGCAAAATTAGAGAAGAAAACAAGAGAAGACGCACCATAAACGACCTCGTGGAGTTGCGCAGCGACCGCACTGCGGTCGAGCCTGGAGAGAAGTTAACCACGTTGCGCTTGAATGTGGGCCGCAAGCCTTTTTGCATCAGGTTTTCGGCAGTCAGTAAAGCGCGCCAATGACGCATTTATCCGCTAGAGTATATTGCCTTGCATAACAAATACAGCATAACAACAGTAGCTCCAGAGAGCAAGTGCATCCTGTTTCTTTTATCCGGCGAAAGGCTCGCAGGATATGAATATTTTTGCCAGAGGCATTGCATGATCCGAAAAAAAGGAAGCACTGCCCGCGGCTGAGCAGATCGAAACGGGCCGCTGAGCCAGTTGGCCCTTGCGGTGAGGCTCGCCCCTGCTGCGGGTCACGCGCGCCTGCTTGCCGCATGCGGGGAGCCGCGCCATACCATCCGGGGACGCAGACCAGAAGCAGATATGCGCCCAGGAGTCAGGAGCGTGGTTCTGCCGCTTTTGAGAGGCGCGCGCCCCGCTGCCCGCGCAGAGCCTGAACATCGGCCCGGACAAAGATTGGCTGATTTTCCCAACGTGAAAGAGCCGCAAGAATCTGGCGATCCAGCCGCTTCTTATAGCCGGGCAAAGGGCGTTGCCTGCGCTCGCGGGCCAGAGAATGATGCACGGCCAGCAGGTTTTCCCTGGCAAAGCGCAGAATAGTGCCGTGCGTGTCGCCCGCGGCCAAGGGCTTGAGGCTCAGGCGGCAAACCCAGGCAAGGCAGGAGTTGCGCGCGCTCAGGGCTGTAAAATCCTCAAAGAGGATCTCCTGCCGGAATGCTTCCCAGTTGATGAAAAAACGCTGCAAGAAGCGTTGCTGGCGGTCCGGATCCGACGGACTCCAGCGGGCCAGACAATAGGCCCTGATTGTTTTGACATAGGGCGGTTCGGCGGGGTCGGCGTGCTGCAGCAGCCAGGCCCGCAAGGGGCCGGGACTGGTCAGGCGCGCTCCGTAAAGCATGGCTGTGGCGCGGACGTTCGGGTCCGGGTCGGCAAAGAGGGGTTTCAGGGCCTGGGCCATCCGCTGGGCGCAGAAAGGCAACGGCCGCCCGGGTTCCGCGCGCCCAGGGGCTTGCGCGGCCCGCCATTTGGCCCTGGCCTGCGAGGCATAGTCGGGCGCGTTGACGCGGGCCAGTCGCTGAAGGACTGTGAGCGCGAGACTGTCGTCGTAACGGCAGAGCGCACGCTCCCAGTTGAGCAGGCGGGTCAGCTCCCGGGGCGTGCCGGGAAAGGTGCGCACAAATTCCCTGTTCAGATCCGGAAATGCCGCTTCGCCGTTCCAGGCGATGATCGCGGCCAGCTTGAGCAGGCGCGCCTCGACCGGGTCGCTGGGGCGCAGACTGCGCAGCGCGGCCTCCGCCTTGGGCGCATAGGCCATATCGCGAGCCAGGAGCAGCGCGCCCACGCTGACGGCGGGATCAGGGGAACGGCTCAATTCCAGCAGATCTTCACAACCCCAGGCGTTGGCCGCCGCATAGATTTTTTCCGCAGCGCGGATTTGCCGGGTGGGCTCCAGCGCGCGCAGGCAGCGGCGCGCCTTGTGCCGCACAGGACGGTCCTGCGCCCGGGACAGGCCCAGGAGCCAATCCAGGAGCGCGCTTTCGCCCTCCGCGCCGGGCGCGCTCTGCGCAAGGCGCAGCACAGCGGCAAAAGCATCGGGATCGGTGGGAAAGGCAGCGATAAAGGCCAGTTGTGCGGCGGCGTTGTCCGGTTCAGCGCGGGCCGGGCCGTATGCCGCGGCAAGGCGGCTCCAGATCGCCGCCTCCCGCAGGCCGGGAATGCTTTCCGCCTGCGGGCCGGGCGCAATGCCGCGCGCGCTTGCAGGCGGCCAGAGCAGGCAGCAGGCTGTCCAGCAGAAAAGGATCAGGGGCAGTGGAAGCGAAACATGCATGCCGTCAACCGGGGAACGCAAAATTCCGGATAAAAGGATAACTCGCCCGCGCCAGCAGGAGGAACAGGCCCAGGAATATGAGAGTGTTGTGGCGCAGGGGCCGGGGCAGGGCGAAGAGCGCGCTCCAGCAGGCTACTGCCGCGGTGAGCAGCGCCAGGGGAGGGATCTGCGGCCCAAGCCAGCCCGGCAGGCCGTTCCCGCGCAATGCAAAGCCGATGACCAGACCCCAGCGGTCCAGGCAAAAAGGAATATAGCCGATCATGGCCCAAAGCGCGCACCAGCGCGCCGCCCGTTGCGCGTCCTGCGCGTCTCGGGCGTCCGGGCCGCCCGGCATGGAGGGCCGCGCAACGGCCAGGAAAAACAGCGCCAGGGCCCCGGCAGGCGCAAAGGCCATGAAATAATTGTGCAGCGCATTGGAAAAGACGGCGAAAAAAACCGCCTGCGCGGTCAGGCCCGCGGGCAAACCGGCAAAGGGCCAGTTCTGCGTCACATAACTTGCAAAAAAGCAGCCTGCTGCCAGCAGACTGAGTTGCAGTCTGCCCCTGACAGCGGCCGTGGCGTAGCGATCCTCCTCCGCGTTTCGCCGTAGTGGCGGCAGGGGCGCGCGGGCGCAGGCGCGCTTGAGCAGCCAGGCGCAGAAAAGGCCTGCCAGCCAGACAAGGGCGGTCAGCGTGATGGGCAGCATGGCGGGAGCCAGAGGCGAGACGGGCATGGGGGCAGTGTTCACGCCGCGCAGCGTGTACAGAAGCGTCAGATAGCTGCCGCCCATTGCCGGCAGCCCCAGCCAGGCCAGAGCGTAGCCCAGGCGGGCCAGCCGCGCGGCGCCGAATGCGCAGAGCCGGGCCTGCCCGCGCCGCCCGATCAGCAGCGTCAGGGCCGTAATCAGCGGCAGCGTGGACGCGGCGCAGGTTCCGACGCCCAGCAGGGCATGGCACCAGCGCCAGAGGTCAAGCCAAAACGGAAGATCTTGCATGCCGCTTTGTATCCTGTGACAGAACCGACTGCAAGGTGTGCGGGCCGGGAAGCCGGGGCAGACGCACAAGATGCGGCAGCCCTGCCGTCTTTCGCTTGCGGCCTTGCCCATTCACAGGCTTTTGCATATAGTCAGTGGCCGGTTTTTTGCCCAAAGGACAAGCGCATGTCGTTATATACCGTAGCGTTGCTGGCTATAGCCCTGTCAATGGACGCCTTTGCCGTGGCCGTGGCCTCGGGCTGCTCCCTGCGCTCGCCACAGCCGCGGCAGTACCTTCGGCTTTCGGTCGCCTTCGGTTTTTTTCAGTTTTCCATGCCGGTTCTGGGCTGGTATCTGGGCCAATCCGTGCGCGGCTACATGGAGGCCTGGGATCACTGGATCGCTTTCGGCCTGCTGGCCTGGGTCGGCGGCGCCATGCTGCGCTCGGCAGTTGCCGCGCTGAAAAAGCGGGAAACATCCTGCCCCGCGGTGGACCCCACCGCAGGCCGCAATCTTTGGCTCTTGAGTCTGGCCACGAGCATTGACGCTCTGGCCGTGGGGCTCTCCTTTGCCATTTTGCAGCAGGCCATTTGGGGCCCGGCGGCGCTGATCGGCATAATTTGCGCCGCAATCACGGCCTGCGGCGTATTTCTGGGAAAAGCCCTGGCCCGGCTTTGCGCCTTGAGCGGCTGGGCCGAGCTGCTCGGCGGCCTGACCCTGCTGGGCATTGCCGGCAATATTTTACGGGAGCACCATGTTTTCGGCTGAGGCTCAGGCCGCGGGCAATATCTTCTCGACGGATCACTTTTTGACTGAGGGCACTGCAACCATCAAGGAGAAATCATGTCTACCATCAGCGCCACATATGCGGGCAATCTGCGCGTGGAGTCCGTGCACAATCAAAGCGGCTCCAAACTCGTCACCGACGCTCCGACCGACAATCACGGCAAGGGCGAGGCCTTTTCGCCCACGGATCTTTGCGCCGCGGCCCTGGGCGCCTGCGCCATGACCATCATCGGGCTCTATGCCGAAAAGCACAACGTGGACGTCACGGGCGCGCAAATGGAGATCACCAAGACCATGAGCGCGGACCCGCGCCGGATCGGCAAGCTGGAAGTGATTTTCAACATGCCGGACAGGCCCTATACCGAACAGCAGAAGGCAAGCATCGAACGCGCGGCGCGTACCTGCCCTGTGCATTTGAGCCTGCATCCGGACATGGAGCAGGTCTTTATCTTCAATTGGAAACAATAAATAACGTCCGCAGGACGATCTTTTGACGCCGTTGACGGCGTGCCTGTCGCCTGTTTTTTCCGGGCGCGGGCGCGCCGGCCTTGGGGCAGGCCAGAAGCGGACAGCCCTGGAGCAAGTTCAACGGGGAACTGCTCCAGGGCGTAGTGAAACGTATCAGAAAAAGCCTTGTTTTTCCTCACGCCTGTTTTTGGTTCTGCGCGACATTCTCCCCGGCGATGACGCCTTTTTGCAGCAGGGTCTCAAAATCATCCCGGGGCATGGGCCTGGCGTAATGAAAGCCTTGCGCGCTGGTGCACCCGAGCTGCATAAGTGTGGCGGCCTGGGCTTTGTTTTCCACGCCTTCGCAAATGACCGCCATGCCCAGTTGGGTGGCGAGCTGGATGACATTGCCGAGCACGATCCGCTCGCGTTCGCCGAGCGTGTCGCTTTGCACGAAACTGCGATCCAGCTTGAGCACGTCCGCCATAAGCCGCTGCAACTGGCCCAGCGAGGAATAGCCGGAACCGAAGTCGTCAATGGCAATCATAAAACCGCGATTCTTGAGCTGCACGAGCTGCTTGCAGACAGCATCGGGATTATGAATGAGCGAACTCTCTGTGATTTCCACTTCCAGGCAGGCGTGCGGCACGTTGTAACGGTCGGCAATGGCCTCAAGCCGGTCGGGAAAGTCCGGCTTGGTAAAGTGCAGGCTGGAAAAGTTGCAGGAAATGGGCAGTCTGGGCAGACTGCGTTCCTGCCAGGCGCGCAACGCCTTGCAGGCCTGCTCGAAGATATGCAGATCAATTTTCGTCACCGAGCCGTTGCTCTCGAAAAACGGCATGAAGCTGCCCGGCATGAGCAGGCCGCGCGTGGGATGTCGCCAGCGCACCAGAGCTTCGCTGCCGATGATTTTTCCCGACGGCATGTCCACTTTGGGCTGGAACCAGGCTTCCAGCTCCCCGCGCTCCAGAGCCATATCCAATTGCCCGTTGAGTTCGCGCTGGAGCAGGGCGTTTTGCCGCATATCCTCGTCATACAGCACAAGAGCGTTCTTGCCGCGTTGCAGCTTGGCGTTTCTTCGCGCGTAATTGGCCAGATCAAGCATCAGATGGCTGCTGTGCTTTTCCAGGGGATTCACCAGATAGACGCCGAAAACCGTATTGATTCTGTACGGCATGCCCTGAGAGCGCCGCCAGTTGTCCAGCTCCTTGTCAATGCTCTCGATGCGCGCCGCCAGATTGTCCCAATCCGTATAGCGCAGCAAAAGAATGAAATGATCCGCCGAGACGCGCGCGCAGAGCTCGCCTTCGCCCACCGCCTCGCTCATGATATGGCCATAGGCGCGCAGAAGTTGATCGCCCATGGTAAAGCCGAAGCTGTCGTTGATGATTTTGAACTGGCTGATGTCGCCGTAGAGCAGAGCGTAGCCCTTGTTATGGGCTTTGGCCAGAAGCGTTTCGGACTCCATGCAGAACTTGTCCATATTGTCGAGCCCGGTCAGACTGTCCCGGTACAAAAGGGCTTGAATCCGCCGGTTGCTTCTGGACTTGATGTACAGATTGTAGAGCAGCAGCAGAATGATCGATCCGAACACGGCCACAAGGCCGCTGAAGATCTTGACGGGATGCTCGGCCACAAATTCTCTCAGGCTGAGACTGCGGGGCCTGATGGTATTTTTCAGCACCAGATCGTCCATGACTTCGGTGGAAATATACTGAACGCTTTTATCCAGAATGGTGAACAGGCGGGGGTCGGCATGGCGCGAGACGCCGATGCGCAACGGGCTGGTGTATTTGCCCAGGGGAGTCGTATCAAGGTTGGCGTAACGCGGATTGGTACGCAGATAGTTGACGACATGGGCATTGCCGTAGGTCGCGTCGGCCTTGCCCTGCAACACGGCCTCCATGCAGGCAGCCGTGGAATCGTAATACAGGATGCGCTTGTCGGCATTTTCCTCGGCAACTTTTTTGGACAGCCAGCCCGGTCGCAGGGCAATGGTGTCGATTTCGTCTTTCTGCCGCGTGCGGACCACCATGGCGGGCGTGCGCAAATACTCGACGGTGCCGTTGAGCTTATAGTACTCGTTCCAGAGGTAATCGCCTGCCAGCGCGCAGATCACGTCGATTTTGCCCCTGGAGGCCAGTTCCAGGGCTTCCTGCTGCGGCAGCGGGATAAATTCGAAAACCAGGCCGGTGTATTCGGTAATCTGCTGGAATAAATCCGCCACCACACCTGAAAACCTGCCGCTCTTGGAATCCTTATAGCCCAGGGGCCTCCAGGTGGGATCATAGGCGGCTTTGATAACGTTTTTCCGGCGGATGAATTTTTGCTCATTGTCGGTAAAAACAGGCTTTTGGCGCGCGCTGAACGAGAAATACTTGTCATACAGGCGCATGGCATAATAGGGGTCGCGCAAGGTCATGATGTTCATGGCCTTGTTGACGCGGGCCAGGAGATCCGGCCTGTTTTGGGCCACCGCGATATATACGGGCTCCGGGGAAAACTGGGCAACGCCGCGGAAAAAGCTGTTGCGCCCCGGATAGGTGGTGGCCACCCCGTCCAGCGTTTTGTCCTCCAGGGCTTTGAACAGCGGAGCGGTTCCCGTGTAAGGGATGATCGTCAGGTCAATGTTGTTGTCCTGGCAGTATTTCTTGAATTTCTCGCCGGCTCTGCTGTTGGCGATGATCCCCACTTTCATGCCCCAGAACGAGTCGAAATCCTCATAGTCGTAACGCTCGTCGTTTTCCCGGACATTGAGCGTGGTGAAAATGTTGAGCATGGGCTGGTCGGAAAAAGACATCTTCTGCTCGCGCTCCGGTGTGCGGTGTACGGCGGCCAGCAGATCGATTTCGCCTTTTTCCAGCATGGCCTGGGCGTGTTGCCAGCTCCCGGCGTCCACCATGTGCAAGTTCAGGCCGCTGAATTTGGAGATCTCGTGCAGAAATTCGATATTGAAGCCTATGAACTCGCCGTCCCGATTGCGGCGCATGTAGTCCCCGTTCTCGAAATAGCCGACGCGCACTTCCATCTGCTGCGCTGGCACAGCAGGGCAGAGGCCAGGCAGGAGCGCCAGGCTCAGGCTCAAGAGCAGAGGCAAAAGGCACAGAGTCCGGAAAATCATAATCTCTCTCTCTCTCTCTCTCTCTCTCTCTCTCTCTCTCTCTCTCTCTCTCTCACGCTTTCGTCAAGTCCGGAAATCGCTTGCAGATGGCGAGAGTCACGTCATGAATTTTCATAGCAACCTCCCGCGCCTGCCAGCACAGAATGCCGGCCTGAGCCGGTATCGTCTGTGCCGCCCCAACTGGCGGGTCCGCGCCAGGCGCCGCGCTGCACGGCTGCTGTGAGTTCGGAAAACAGCTTACTCCCTGGCGCGGATTCATGCAAGGTGTCAAACATGCGTCTGCCAGGGCTGACGCATCTAAATAGTAAATGCAATAACCTTGCCATGTCCTCATAACCGCCGGAAAGAGCTGCCTTTTTCCCGCCGGCCGCGTCGTCGTTCGGAAAATGCATGTCGGCGCAGCGCCTGCGCACCTGTGAAAAAAAATCAACGCCCCCGCGCCAGCACGCTCCGAACCTTCCCGGGCGCGCCGGCATGTCGGAAGCCCGCCTCCACAAGCCTGCGGGCCGCGCGATCGCGTTCGGTTTTGGTTTTCCCCCCAAGAATCACGATCAGAAGGCGGGTTTTGCCGCGCTGGGCCGTAATGACGAGATTGTAGCCCGAGGCCACGGTCCAGCCGGTTTTCAGGCCGGTGACGCCTTCTACCCTGCCCAGCAGCGTGTTGGTATTGCGCAGGGTGCGCCCTCTGTGCATGAAAAAGCGCGTGCTGTGAAAGCGCATGGCCGCGGGATGCGCCCGCAGATAGGCGCGCGTGAGCAGCATCATGTCCCGGGCCGTGGTTTTCTGGCCCGCGGCGGGCAGGCCGGTGGGATTTTTAAAAAGCGTGCGGCGCAGGCCGAGCGCGCGGGCCTTGCGGTTCATCAGACGCACGAAATGACGACTGTTGCCGCCGACGCGCTGGGCCACGGCCGTGGCCGCGTCGTTGCCCGAGGCCACGGCCATGCCGGTGAGCAGCCGCACCAGGGGAGTACGCTCGCCTGCGCGCAGATGCATGGCCGATCCGCCTGTGGAGGCCGCCTGAGGGCTGATCCGGATTTTTTCGTGGAGTGTAAGGCGGCCCCTCTTGACGCTGTCCAGCGTCACAAACATGGTCATAATCTTGGCCAGCGACGCCGGGGGGATGACAGTGTCGGCCTGTTGCTCATAAAGCACGCGCCCGGTAGTGAGGTTCACCATGATGGCGGCGCGAACGGGCAGGGCGGCGTGCGCGGGGGCGCAAAACCCCGGCCAAAGAAAAAGGCAGAGGAAAAGAAAGGCCGAAACAGCCTCACGGCGCGGCGCGCTGCCCCACGCAAGCCTTGCGCCACGCTCGCGTTTTCGCGGTTTGCGCGGCAGGATGGGATCAGCGCGGCTCATGAGCCTGGTAAAAACGGTTTGCTTCCTCCACAGCCTGGATGGCAAAGGCCAGCAGCACCGGCCCGGCGATCAGGCCCACCGGCCCGAAGCTGGCGAGCCCGCAGAGAATGGCCAGAATCAGCACAAAGAACGGCGCCTTGATGCCCTGGCGCAGGAAAAGGGGGCGCAGCACGTTATCCACGCCTGCCACGGCGATGACGCCCCAAAGGCCCAGGCCCACGGCGGCCATGGCCTTGCCGGTGAACCAGAGGGAAAGGCAGAGCGGCATCCAGATCAGCGCCGTGCCCACCACCGGAATGGGCGCCACGAGGGTGGCCAGCATGCCCCAGAACGCGGGCTGATTGATGCCCGCCACGGCAAAACCGATGCCGCAGAGCACGCCCTGGGCCAGAGCCACCAGCACAATGCCCAGCAGAATGGCGCGCAAGGCCTTGTGGATGGCGCAGATAAAGCGGCTCAGCAGGCTCTGGGGCAAATGAAATATGCGCCCTGCAATCTTGCGGATGCGTCGGGCATAGACGGTAAACACCACCGTGAGCGTCAGAAAGAGAAAGGTGGTCCAGAATGCGGTCATGGTTCCGCCGAGCACGTCAAAGCCGCGAGTGAGGAGCAGGCTCATGGTGTCCGCGAAAAGCGTGTCCAGGTTATGGAAGAAATCATTGACCACTTTTTCCACACGCGGGTATTCGGCCAGGCTCATGCGCCATTGCTGAATATATTCCACCCAGTCCGGGGGGATTTGGAAATTGTTGGCCTGCAGTTCGCGCAAACGCACCAGACCTGCGGCCGCCTGCGGCGAAACGAGCAGCGCCAGCATGGCTATGGGCACGAAAAAGGCGGACAGGAGCGTCGTAATGTACGCGTAGAGCGCCGCATGGCGGGAAAGCTTGAGCAGCAGCCGGCGCTGGAGCGTATCCGGCCGGTTTCGTTCAAGTCTGATCCGCCAGGCGCTGGTTTTCCTGCGCAGATTGCGGTAATAGGGCAGGGTCAGGCAGGAGAAGCAGGCCGCCATGAAAATGGTCACCTGATTGGGCCAGAGCAGCATATACCACGCCAGCGCAGCCAAAAGATAAAGCAGGCGCGGCAAAAATACGGTCATAGGAAAAGCCTTTGCTGGTATGCGAACACCGGGAATTGCGCCGGGCGCGCGGCCCGGCTGAGTGGCGTTCATAAAATTCCAGCCTAGCAGACCTTGCGGGGCTCTGCCAAGCCCCGGCGGGCGGCAAAAAAGCGTTCTTCCGGCCTGGCCGCGCCCGGCCACGGCGTTGCCTTGAGCTTCAGCCTGCCGTATGCTGCCGGGCATGAACGCCGCTTCGTCCACCGCTCTTTCGGCCAGGCAGGGGCAGAATCCCGCGCATGTTTTGCTGACCGCGGCTGTGACCTGCGCAGGCCGGGAAGCGCCCGCCGCCTGTCTTCACGCCCTGGTCGAGGCGGGCATACAGGATCTGGCCGTGGTTTGCCTCTGCCCGGCCCCGCTGGAAGTTCCGGTGCTGGCCCTGGGGCGGGCGCTGCTGCGGCGCAAGGCCCTGCAAAGCTTTGTCTGCCTGCCCCTGGCAGCCGGGCAAAGCCCGCGAGCGGTCGTCAACCGGCTTGTTGCGACCGCCGCAAGCCCTTTTTTGCTCTTGCTTTCTTCTGACGTGCTTCTGGAAGAAAACAGCCTGCCGCCCATGCTGGCAGGGCTCAACAGCAATGCCGCCCTGGCGGGCGTCAACCCCTTGCTGCTTGCCGGGGGCCGGGCCTCCGGCAACGCGTCAGCCCGGAGGCGCCTCTGCCATCTGGGCAGCGTGGCCGACAGCCGGGGCCAGATACGCTATTTATATGAAGGCCTGGATGTCGGGCATCCTCTGGCCGCGCGCAGGCGCGTTTTTCAAATCGCGCACGAGGCGGCTCTCCTGTTGCGACGGGAAGATTTTATGGCCGCGGGCGGTTTTCAGCCGAATCTGGAGGCCCTGGCCGGGATCGACCTTTGCCTGCGCCTTGCGGCCGCGCGCAAGGGTTTTTTTTCAAGCGAGCCCGCGGCGCGCGCGGTACTGTGCGACAGCTTCGATCCCTGGAAAAGCTGCGGCCTCTGGAACAGTCTTTTACAGCGCGGCCGCCTGGACCCCGCGTTGCTGCGGCCGGACTATCACCTCCAGGCGCAGGCTGACGGCCTGGAGTACGGCCTGACGCCCTGGCTGGTGGAAGGCCCGCGCAACCTGCCCCTGGCTCCTGCCCCGCACTCGTTGCAGAACTCCCTGGACGCGGCATGGCTGCGCTGGCGGCATGCGCCGGAACCCGACGCCCTGTTGCATTTGCTGCGCCTCTTGCCGTCACGCGAGCGGGGCGCGGCAGTGGCCCTGTGCCGCGAGCTGCCGTCCTCGCTGCCGAGAGTCTTTGCCTGGTATACGCATTGCGCCGCCCGGCTGGCCGAGTTCGGCGGGCAGGAAAAGCTGGGCATGCTCAGGGAGCAGGCGCTGGAGTGGCTGGCGCAGGCGCGGCGTTTTCAGCACGAGCAGCTCAGGCCGGGCATGCGGGCTTTGGCCCGGGCGGGCATCTACGCCTGTTCCCTGGACAATGCGCCCTCGATTTATGACGCCTGGCTTGAGCTGCGGGAAGGGAACAGCGCTGCCGGGCAGCCGGAAGCCCGGCATCTGAGCGTGGGCCGCCAATGGCCGGAGATCGCCGTGCTCATGCCGGTTTGGAATCCGAATCCGGCATTTTTGCGCGCGGCGCTGGATTCCGTGCTGGCCCAGAAATATGGCCGCTGGCAGCTCTGTCTGGCCGACGACGCCTCCACCTCGCCGGAAACGCCGGAAATGCTGCGCGCGTATGCCGCGCAGGATCAGCGCATCCGCCTGGTCATCCGGGAACGCAACGGGCATATCTCGCAGGCCAGCAACAGCGCCCTGGCTTTATCCGACGCGCCCTGGGCCGCCTTTTTGGATCATGACGATCTGCTGGCCCCCAACGCGCTGCTGGAAGTGGCCCGCCATGCGGCTGAGTGCCCCCAACTGCGCTTCATCTACAGCGATGAGGACAAGATCGACGCCGCCGGGGTGCGGCGCACGCCGATTTTCAAGGCCGCCTTTGACTTTGACCTGCACTTCACCGGCCATCTCTCAAGTTACGCGGCCTCCACGCTGCGCGCCGCCAATGGTCTGCGACGCGGCTTTGAAGGCTCCCAGGATTTTGATCTGAGTCTGCGGGTGACGGAAAAGCTCAAGCCGGAAGAAATCGCCCACATTCCCCGCATCCTGTATCATTGGCGGATTCATGCGGAGAGCACCACCTCTGGCGTGGCAAGCAAGCCGTATGTGCTGGAAGCCACCCGCAAGGCCCTGGAGGCCAGCGCGCAACGGCGGGGTTTGCAGGCCACGGTCGAGCCCGCGGGCAAAAATAATTTTTTCAGGCTGAAAACAGCCGTGCCGCCAGGGCTGCGTTGCAGCGTGATTCTTCTGGCGGATGCGCCGCGCCCCCCGGCCCCGGGCCTGGTGCAGTGCCTGCAAGAGCTTGCCCGTCAACTGCAACTGGAGACGCTCTGGCAGCCCCTGACCCCCTCTGCCTTGAGCCGCGCCGACTTGCCCCCGCAACTGCATGTCCGCAGCCTGCCGCCCGCCGGGCCGCATTGGGCCACGGCCTGCCGGGCGGCGGCGCGCGCCGCCGCGGGGGATGTGCTGCTCTTTCTGGATGCCGCTCTTTTGCCTCTTGAGGGTTGCCGCCCCGAACAACTGGCAGTGCTGGCTCTGCGGCCCGATCTGGCTGTTGTGGGCGGCTGCGTCTGGCAAGGCGGGCGGCTGTGGCACGCCGGGCTGTACCCCGACGCGACAGGCCTGCCTTTTCCCTTGCAGCGTGGAGCCACGCCGGATCTGCTGCCCTCGCTCTGCTGGGGCCAATTACTGCTCGCCCGGCGGGTTCTGGCCGCATCCTGGCGCTGCATGGCCGTGCGGCGGGAGGACTTTTTGCGCCATGCGGGCTTTGATCCCGCGCTGGGCCCCCTGGCCGAAGCCGAGTACGCCTTGCGGCGGGAGGGGGAGGGCAGGTCTTCGCTGATTTCGCCCTGGGGGCAATGGCTGTTGCCCGGGCAGGCGCAGGAGGAATCAATGACGCCCCGGGCGCGGCAAGACTTTCTCCGGCGCTGGGGCGAGGTTGTCAGGAATCACGGTTTGCGCAACCCGCAGTTGCGCGCCGCGCCCGATTTCGGCTGGACCCTGGATCTGAACGGGGTTTGAGCCCGAAGGCTCAGCCCAGCACCTTGCTGCCGTGAAAGGCAATGCTCATCACTTCATAGGTGACCCGGCCGCGCGGAATGTCCACCGTGACTTCGTCGCCCTGCTCCTTGCCCAGCAGGGCCTGGCCCACGGGCGAGAGAAAAGAGATGGAGCCTTTGGCCGGGTCGGCCTCGTCCGGGCCGAGGATGGTGAATGTCCTGCGTTCGCCGCTGTCCACATCTTCCACTTCCACGCTGGCGCCGAAAATGACTCTGTCGCCGCTGAGCTTGTCCAGATCGATCACCTGATACAAGGCAAGGCGCGATTCAATGTACTTGATGCGCGCTTCGGCCATGCCCTGCCGCTCGCGGGCGGCGTCATAGCCCGCGTTTTCGCGCAGGTCGCCTTCTTCCCTGGCTTCCTTGATGGCCTGGATGATGGCCGGGCGCTCGGTTTTCAGGCGGGCCAGTTCCTCTTCAAGTTTTTTGTAGCCCTGGATGGAAATGGGAGTGCTTGTCATGTCGAACCTCACAAAATAAAAAAAGCGCCCGCTGCCCGGACAGCAGAGCACACCTGCGGATCTTGGTTGTATTTGGATCGGATTTGCGGAAAGCCCGCGCCCGCCGAATGCGGATACGCGGCTCCACGGCCAGAGACATGCGCCGTGTCTGCTACCCTAGCCATTGCCGTGCCCGGGGTCAAGCCTTGGCGCAACTTTTTCCGCGATCGCCCGGGAAGAGAGACCGGGCGGAGCGGGCTTGCGCGGCGGGTGCGAGGCGTAGTATACCTTTCACAATGCTGCCGGAAGCGTTTTTTCTGTTGTGCCGCCTGGCCTGAGCTGCCTTCAGGGGGCACGCGGGATGCATACGGCAGGCCCGGTTTTTTCCTGAAGCCATGCCGGATGCGGCGTGTTTGAAAATGGATCGGAGCCCTCTCCCGCCGACATCCGGCGCTACTGCTAACGAATTGCCATATCATGAAAAAATATTTGCGTTATCTGGGACCGGTGCTGATTGCCGCCATCTTTCTTTTGGCGGTCTATCTCCTCTATCACAAGCTCAAATCTTACAGCATCGCTCAGATTCGAGAGAGCATTCAGCAGATTTCGTATGGCCGCATCGGGGTTTCCCTGTTCCTGATGGTCATCAACTATATGATTCTGGTGGGCTATGACTGGCTGGCGCTCAAGGCCATTCATAAAAAGCTGCCCCTGCCGCGCGTGGCGCTGGTTTCCTTTGTGGGGCAGGCCGTCAGCTACAATTTCGGCGCGTTGCTCGGCGGCACCAGCGTGCGGTACCGTTTTTACACGGCCTGGGGTTTTACATTGACGGATATTGTCCGCCTGGTGCTGATGCTGGCCGTGACGTTCTGGGTGGGCGCCCTGGGGCTGTGCGGGATCATTTTCATGATCGCCCCGCCCGTGATCCCCGACGAGTTGTTGCGGCACATGCCCATAGCCGATGTGCGCATTCTGGGCGTGATTCTCTTTCTGGCGGCCTGCTCCTATCTGGTGCTCTGCTTTACGGTGCGCAAGCCGGTGCATATTTTCGGCAAGGAGTTCGTCTTTCCGGCGCCGCGCATCGCCGTGGCCCAATTCATTGTGGCCGGGGTGGACATCGTGGCCGCCGCGGCCTGCATGTATGTGCTCCTGCCCGGCGACATGGGCGTCAGTTTTCTTGATTTTCTGCCCAGTTATCTTGTGGCCCAGGTGGCGGTGGTCCTGACCCACATTCCCGGCGGGGTGGGGGTTTTTGAACTGGTGATCCTGCATCTCACCCACACTGCGCATGAGCAGACAGTTTTTGCCGCTGTGCTGCTCTTCCGAATTATCTATTATATTATTCCGCTGCTGGCCGCGGCAGCGCTGCTGGCCGTGTACGAGGCCCGGCAGCGCCGCAGCATGCTGCGCGAGGCAGGGCGCTGGCTGTCTGTGCTTTCACATTCCATAACGGCCTATATGGCCTTTGTGGGGGGGGTGATTCTGCTGGTCTCCTCCACCTTGCCCACCTTGCCCTCCAGCGTGGCCCTGCTGACCGCTTATCTGCCCAAAGGCGTGCTCTATGCGGGGCATTTCATCTGCGCGCTTTCCGGCGCGGCCCTGCTTTTCGTCTCCTATGGCCTTGAGCGCCGCCAGTCCCGAGCCTTCAGGCTGACCGTGATTTTCCTGCTTCTGGGCATTGCCGGGGCCCTGCTCAAGGGCTTCTCGTGGGAAGTGGCCCTGATGATCGGCGTGGTGCTCCTGGCCGTTTGCCTGGCCCGGCGGCGTTTTTACCGTTCCTCCTTTTTCTGGGAGGAACCCATCCCCCTGTACTGGCTGGCCGGGGCGCTCGGCGCTCTGGGGCTGGTCTTCTTTCTGGGCTGGGCCATCTACCATCCGGTTTGGGACAGGGCGGCCAGTTGGGGCTTTGAGCAGCCGTTCAACGCGGCGCGGACCTTATGGGCCTTTCTGGGAATTGCGGGCATCTTGCTGCTTTCCTGGCTCTGGCGCATTGCGCTGCGCCGCAGGCAAAGGCGCAAAACACATGGGCAGAAAAGTTAGAGCGTTTTGCTTTTGAAATTGAATAATTTCAAAAGCAAAACGCTCTAGAGCAGATTACCTTTGACTTTTTATGAAAGTCAAAGGTGGCATTCAGGCGAAAAACGCGGTTTTCGCCTGAATGTACGCCGCGTTGCGGCGGCTGCCGCTTTCGCGTCAGCAGAGCATTTTCAAAGAGAAAATGCTCTAGGCGGGGCGCCAGTCCTTGATGCCCAGATCCACCGACGCTATGCCGTTGTACATGTCCAGGCGGAGCGTGTAGGCCAGAAGAATGGTCTGACCCACCAGCGAGGGCGGCAGAGCCTCGGCCATGCGCCAGGCCTTTGCGGGAAGGGTGATGCCGCTTTTTTGATCCTGCACTTTGAGCAGGACGTGTTCCCGGCTGTGGCCCAGAAAAGTGCGCTCCTTGACCAGCAGCGGCGGCGAGGCGAAAACGGGTTCGGCATTGCCCGGACCAAAGGGCTGCAAGAGCTCCAGTTCCTTTAAAAAACGGTGCTCGGACGCTTTGGCGAAATCCAGCTCGCATTCCAGGGTCAGGCTGGGGCTGAGCGGCTCCGGCCCCAATGCCTCGGCCGCCGCGGCCTCGAATTGCGCGCGAAATTCATTGAGGCAGCGAGGCTCAAGGCGCACTCCGGCTGCCAGCCGGTGCCCGCCGAAGCCCAGCAGGCAGTGCGCTGTGCGGGTCAGGCCGGCGTGCAAATCAAACTCCCGCACGGAACGGCCCGAGCCCTTGAGGCAGCCCTGATCATCGCAAAGAATAATGGTGGGCCGGTAAAATTCGTCCACAATGCGGGAAGCGACAATCCCCACAATGCCGGGATGCCAGTCCGGGCCGTAGAGCACAAGACCCGCCCGTGGCCCTTGCGCCAGAAGTTCCTGGGCCTGCTCGCGCGCCGCGGCCAGGATGCGCTCTTCCTCCAGGCGGCGCTCCGTGTTCAGCGCGTCCAGTTGAGCGGCCAGGGCGGCGGCGACCGCATGATCCTTTTCCCGCAGCAGTTGCAGGGCCAGATCCGCCTTGCCCATGCGCCCGGCGGCATTGATCCGCGGAGCCAGTCGAAAGACCGTCTGCCCGGAGCTCAGGGCCGCGGCCGCGTCAAAGCCGCTGACCACTTTCAGAGCCGCCATGCCGGGGCGAGCCGCGGCGGCCAGTCTGGCCAGACCGCCGCGCACCAGAATGCGGTTTTCGCCGGTCAGGCGCATGACGTCGGCCAGGGTGCCCAGAGCCACGAGATCCAGAACCTCGTCCATCTTGCAGCGTTTGCCGGTCCGGGCAGAGAGCAGCGCGTTGAGCCCGGCCATGAGGTAAAAGGCCACGCCCACGCCGGCCAGATGCGGGCAGGGCGAGTCCTCCTGCGGGCCCAGCCTGGGATTGCACAGCGCGTGGGCCAGGGGCAGTTGGGCCGGGGGAAGGTGGTGATCGGTGATGATCACGGTCATGCCCAGATCGCGCGCGCGGCGCACGGCGTCCACATCGGCAATGCCGCAGTCCACGCTGAGCAGAATGCCGCAGCCCTGCGCGGCAAGAGCTTCAACACCCTGGATATTGAGGCCGTAGCCCTCGGCGCGGCGATCCGGAATATGCCAGACGGCCGTAAGGCCGTGAGCCTCCAGAACATCCAGCACCAGACAGGTGGCGGTAATCCCGTCCACATCGTAATCGCCCCAGACCGCGAGCTTTTTTCCGGCGGCCAATTCCTGCGCAAGGAGTTCCGCGGCCTGGGGAATCTGGGGCCAGCAAGCCGGCGCGGTCAGAGCATTCAGCCGCGCGGAAAGAAAATCATCCATGCAACGGGCTTCGGTAAGGCCCCGTCGCCAAAGGATTTCCAACAGGAGCGGCGAGATGGAAAGTTTTTCGGCCCAAGCCCTGGGCGGCGCGCCGGGCGGACCTTGCCGGAACTGCCAGCTTTTCACGGCGGGCGTCAGGCCTTGGCCGGAGCTTGTTGGGAGCCCTGGGCAGGGGCTTGCTGGGCGGCCTTGGCAGGAGCTTGCTGGGCGGCTTGGGCCGGGGCTTGCTGGGAGCCCTGGGCAGGAGTTTGCTGGGCGGTCTGGGTCAGAGCGCGCAGGGCTTCGCGCACGGTTTCCAGGCGATCTTCGGGCACCAGGTTCTTTTGGATCAGCCAGGCCAGAAACTTGATGGAGGGCTCGTGGCTGGGCGCTATTTCCAGGGCCTTGAGCAGATGATCAATGCAGCCGTTGATGTCTTTTGTTTCCAGCAGCACGCGGGCCATGTTCATATATAAATTTTCGTCGCTTTGCGAGAGTTGCAGAGCGCGCTGGTAATATTCAAGGGATTGCTGCAGCATCTTGTTCTTGCGCAGATTGATTCCGAATTCATTGAACAAATGCTTGTGCTCGGGCTCAAAGGCGCCATCCAGCTTGACCAGCCGCGCGAAAATGTCCTGGGCTTTTTCCGCGTCGCCCCGTTCCAGATAGGTGAGGCCGATGCCGAAGTTGGCCCGCACGTTTTCCTCGTCTATCTTGAGCGCGCGGGAATATTCATATTCGGCGGCAAAGGTTTCGCCTTTCTCCCTGTGACTGTCGCCGTTGTCGACGGAGCGTTGCATTTCCTGCATCTTGGGATAGACGGAGTTCATGTAAAACTCCGGCTCGGGCGCGAACTTGCCGATCAGTTCGTCCATGGTGATTTTACGCTTCGGACCGCTGGGCACATAATTGGGGTTCAAGGGCTGACATTCGATGACATCGCCGTGCTGTTCAATAAACCAGAAGGTTTTCTGCACGGTTTTGCGCGTGGTGGTGCCGGTGCCTACCTTGCGGATTTCCTGAGTGGAAAAGACGCCGCGCACTTCAGTCTTGCTCGCCTCGGCACTGGAGGTCGGGGCCGCGGCGGCCTGCGGGGCGTTTGCCGCCGGGGCCGCGGGGATTTGTTCTTTGGGCATGATCTTCCTCAACAAGGCATGTTACGCCTGAAATTGCCGTTAAGGCATCATAGCTGTGCAATGCCGTAACGCCGCACAGGTGCGGGCTGCCTTCAGTCGCTGCGGTTTGCCCGCGCCGGCGGTAGCCGTTAGCAAGCTTTGCTTGCT
>NZ_JAAKEH010000022.1:0-52699 GCF_011039095.1 Desulfovibrio sp. ZJ200
AGCGTGACCGCCGCCTGTCCGCTGCGGATTATCTGATTATGCCCGACTATCCTTTGGATGACATAACTCGTTCCTCAGTTATGGCCTGGCGTCAGGCCCTGCGCGACCTGCCCGCGCAAGCCGGCGCACCCTGGGATGGCGGCGGAGAGGCGACGCCGTGGCCGGTAAACCCCAGAGGTGTAGAGCAATGACGGATTCATTCAAGCCGCGCAAAGTCATTGACGCTCTGGCCCTGCTCTTCGGCGACCGCGAGCACTGCCGCCAGAGCTTTGAATCCGAACGCCAGGGCCGCCAACTGCCGCCGGAGTGTCGGCGCAGGTAAGAAGCCGCCGCGCGCATTGTGAGGCTGAGATGTACTATTACGGCCTGCATTTTGTGGGCAGCGACAAGGTTCCCGTGCAGGTGCGCGTCCATACCCAAAAAACGGAGATCTGGGCGCGCTCCGCGCCCAACGGAGAGTGGACGCCCTGGCGGCGGCTGGACGTGATCCGCAACGCGGACGGGACGCTTGCGGAACAGGTAAGCGAGGCCACACATGCCAAGGACGCCGATACCGCCGGCAGGCTGCGCAAGCCTGCCCTGCTGACATTCACAGGGGACGTGTCGGGAAAAGTGAGCATCGACGGATCGGCAGATGTGCAGGTATCGCTATCCGTAGTATCCGTTCCGCAACTTGCGGCACTTGAAAGCAGGATTGCCGCCCTGGAAAGGAGCGGCTCGTATGGGGGTGATTACTGATGGCCACGATCACCATCCCCACTTTCGGCGGCGAGGTGCCGCGCACAACGCCCCGGCTCCTTGAGGCAACGCAGGCGCAGCGCGCCGTGAATTGTGATCTGCGCCGGGGCGCCCTGGAGGCGTTGCGACTCCCCGCAAAGCGGCACGAGCTGGCGGCCACCGCCCTCAGCATATTCAAGCACCGGCAGGACGGTTGGCTTGCCTGGCCGAACGTCGTGAACGTCGTCAAATCGGCGGTCATTGACGCGGAGGGGGACAAGCCTCTGGGGCACCTCTTTCTCACCGGGGCGCGCGCGTACCCAACGCAATATCTTGCGGGCGGGGAGGAGTACCGCCTTGGTATTCCCCGGCCCGGCGCGGCGCCGCTTGTGGCCGTAGCCAGGGGGGCGGTGGAAAAGACCGTGGCCTGTTACGCCTGGGGCGCGGACTCGGACAGTCAGATCCCGCCCCGCTACGGCTATGAGGACACCCTTGCCCCCATCCGGGAGGACAACGTGAGCGTGGCGGCGTTTGCCGCATCGGCTTCGGAAGAGCCGGAAAGCTCGCCCACAGACAGCGGCATCGGCCGTTCCTCGGCCTACTGCTACACGCTGGTCCAGTCGCTTGCCGACGGGATATTTCAACAGGAGTCGGCCCCGTCTCCGCCGTCGGAGGTGGTGGACGTGCTGGACGGCGACGGCGTGACCCTGAGCGGTTTTGAAATTCCAGAGGTGGACGGCCTCAAGGTCACGCACATCAGGCTGTACAGGACGCAATCCGGCGAAAAAACGTCCGAGTTTCACTTTCTTGCTGAGCTTCCCGTGCCCGTTGCATCGTACCTGGACACCACGCATGACGCGGACTTGTCCACGCTGGTCTTGCAGACAACGACATGGGATTGCATTCCCGACGATGCACGCGGCCTCATTGTGGCCGACAATGGGATATATGCGGCCTTCCGGGGCAATGAACTCCTGATTTCCGAGCCGAACTACGCCTATGTATTCCCGGCGGACTACCGGCTTGTGGTTGAGGATCAGATCGTCGCCCTGGGGCACACCGACAATACAATCGTGGTCTTGACCACGGGGCGCCCCTATCTCGCAACGGGGAGCGATCCGGGGCAGATGCAGCTTACCCACCTTCCCATTGAGCAGTCATGCGTTTCCGCCCGCTCCGTGGGCAGCCTGCCGGGCGGCGTCGTCTATGCAAGCCCGGACGGCCTTATGCTGTTCACCGCAAGCGACCAGTCGCTTGTGAGCGGTCAGACCTTTACCCGCGACCAGTGGCAGGAGCTTGGCCCCCAGAACCTGATGGGCACCGTTCTTGACGGCAAATACATCGGCTTCTTCGCGGGCACACGCCACGGGCTGATTTATTCGGTAGGCGCGAAGGACATTGTGCGCGTGGAGCTTCCGAAGGGCTGGCAGGTGCGCGCCCTGTACCATCATTCGGTGGACGACTGCATCTACCTGTCCATTGATACGCCGGAGGGGAGCGGCGTCTATCAGTGGGAAGCAGGCGCGCCCATGAGGTACACATGGCGCTCGAAGCCCTTCTTCTTTTCCGCCCTCACAGCAATGAGCGCCGTCCGCATTGAAGGCGAGCAGACCGGGGGCGACCCGGTTGACGTGACCATTTTCGGCCCGGACGCGGAATACCCGCGAAGCATGCTGGAAATCAGAAGCACCAGAACCGCGCGCATTACTGCCACGCGGGCTGAAAAGCTGTGGAGCCTGGAAATACAGGGAACAGCAACAGTTTATGAGGCCCGGCTCGGCGGGAGCGTTGAGGGGGTGGAATATGGCGCATGAGCATGGCCTCCCCTCTGTGCCCCGTGGGCTGCCCAGGGAGCTTACGATATTCCTCCAGGGCATATTGAGAGTTCTGTCCAGCATGGGCGGCTTTGGCCGTGGCACCGAAAAGACGCGCGCCCTTCGCGTATCGGACGGGAAAACCGTTGCGGCGCCGGCCGCGCTTGGCGCAGGGGCCGTGGCCACGCGGCACATCAACGACGGCGCGGTCACGCAAAGCAAGCTGGCCGATTTGTGCGTGACAGAGGGCAAGCTGGCACAGAGTTCAGTGACGGCGTTCGCCATAGCGGGCGGGGCGGTCACGGGCGAGGCGTTGGCGGCGCAATGCGTGTCCGCTGACAAGCTCGCGGACAATGCGCTCCCGGCGAGCATGGAGGGCAGCGCCAGGGACGGGGAAGCCGTCCAGATCGGGAAGTGGTACGGCGCGCCCCATGTGGCCCTGCTCGGCTTTCGCGTTCCCCTCATGGATGGGGCCACGCACCTTCGCGCGGGTATCAAAAATTTGCGCGAGGAGGCCGGCGTGTGGCGTTTTGACGCCGTAGCCCACATGAGCGACGGCGAGGAAACAGAGGCGCAGGCGGAGCGCCAGGGGGAAATTTCATGGCGCGCCAGCGGCATAAGGAGGGTGGCGGATGCAAAGTAACGACGTCGGCATGTTTTATCTGGACTGGCAGAACAAGCAGCGGCGGGCCACGGCATACCTCAGCGACGCCTTCATGGAGATGGAGCAGGACAAGACCATCCGCCCGACTTTCTATGATGGCACGGTCAAGACGATGGATGATTTTTTGGCCGACCTCTGCCGCCCCGGCTCCCTGCCCTACGCGATTTTCTGGAAAGGCGGCCCCGCCGGCGTTGCGTGGCTGAACAGCGTGGAGGGCAAGTCGGCCCGTGGGCATTTCGTGCTTTTCAGCAGGGTATGGGGCCGGGATCGGACAAGGAAGATCGGGCGCTGCATCTATGAGAACTTCCTCGGATACAGGGACGCGCAGGGATACATGTTCGACGTTATCCTTGGCGTGACGCCAAAAAACAACGTCCTTGCCTGGCGTGGAGCGGTGGCAAGCGGGGCGCGGGTTATAGGCACGATACCGCATGGCGCATGGCTGCATTATGAGAACAGGTGCGAGGATGCCGTGCTGACGGCGGCTACAAGAGAAATGCTCGGCCTCGCGGGGGTGACGCAATGAAGATATGCACAATGCTCAAAATGGACATTGCCACGGGAGAAGTGATCGAGGCGGAAGCCTGCGAGTGGGACGGCCCGGTGGCTTTGTGCAAGGGAGGCGGCGGCAGCAGCACGACCAACACGGTGGACTACGCCTACAACGCGCGCATGGCCGCGCTTTCCGAGGAACAACAGGCGTGGGCCAGGGAATATTTTACTCTCTGGCAGACATATCAGAAGCCATACGAGATAGCGCAGGCCCAGGCTAATCTGGCCATGCTCCCCCTTGAGACAGACATCTACAAGCAGCAGTTGACGGCGGCAAAGGAGATTTTGCCACAGCAGAGCGAGGCGACAAAGCAATTCATGACTGCCGCCCTTGACGGCGTGGACGTGAATGAGCGCATGGCCCTGGCCACAGCCGATACGGCGAACGCCTGGAAGGATGTTCAGGCCGCAACGGCGCGGGCCAATGCCCGCCTCGGCGTCAATCCAAATTCGGGCCGCTTCCAGGGAATAGCGGCCGCACTGGATACCCAGAAGGCCGCACAGCTCGCCGGCGCGAGGACGCAGGCGCGCGTGGGCGCCGAGCGGGAGAACTTTGACCGCCTCATGAAAGCCTCTGCCCTCAATGCCCAAAACGGCATTTTGCAGGGGATCGGCTTCATGAAGAGCTAAGGGGTGTGCCATGCCACTCTATAGACCACAGAATCCGTTTGCCGACGCCAGCAGCCAGATGCAGGGCGCGGCGGCAACCATGGGGAAGCAGACAAAGGAAGGCCCGCGCACGGAAATTGAGGCTCCACGGCCAACCGCCGGGCAGGTTCTGGCGCAGGGAATTGGCGTTGTGGGCGCCGGGGAGCAGCTTTGGAATTACGGGAATCGCGGGGTTGACTGGATAAAGGGCCTTGGCGCCCCGGATGCGGCCACCCAGGCGGCGAAGGCCGGGGCAGGAGCGGCGCCCACACAGGGGGCCGTACAGGCTGCACAGGCCGCGAACAATGCCGCAGCGGGCGCCGTCCAACTCAACACCGGGGCGCAGGTCGCCCAGAATGGGGCCACCGCAGCGGCAGAGGCGGGCAAGAATTCCCTGGCCGGAATGTCTGAGGATATTGCCGCGCAGGCTCTTGGGGAGGGCTCCAACAGCGCGGCCCAGACGGCCGGGCAGACAGCCGCCGGCACGGCGCCGCAGGGTTTGACGAGCATGGGCCCCGTGGTCGGGCCGGCCATTGGCGGTGTCGCCGGGGGCTATGCCGGCAGGGAGCTCGGCCAGGCCATTGCCGGCGATACAGGCGCAGCCGTCGGTGGCGTAGTCGGCGCGGCGGGCGGCGCCTACCTCGGCGGCATTGCCGGGGCGTCCATGGCGGGCGCCGCAGGTGGCGCGGCCGGAGGCGCCGCAGCGGGAGCGGCGGCGGGGTCAGCCGTCCCTGGCGCAGGCACGCTGATCGGCGCGGGCATCGGCGCGATCGCTTCATTCTTTTTGTAGGAGGGGGACGGTATGCCTCTTTACAAGCCGAACAGCAACCCTGCGGCGCTGGCGCAGTCCGCCATGAGCAACGCGACACAGGCCGCGGCTTCGCAGACCAGGCAGACCACGGTCAACGTCAAAAAGGAAAGCAACTTCTGGGACGACCTGTACAAGGGAGCGGCCGCGCTCAATATGGGCGCGCGGGCCGTGGGCGGCATGGTGGATGCCGTTGAAGATGTGAAGGGCATGTATGACGAATACAAGGTACGCGACGCCTATGACGCCATGAGCAAGGCATACACAGAAGGCGGCATTGAGGCGCTGCAGACCAATCCGGACTTTCAGGATTATCACCATGCGCAAGCCTTTGGAAGAATAATGAAGGACAGGGCTGCATCCGAGAAAGGACGCATGGAGATGCTCCAGAATGCCAGGAAGATTGCCGAGCAAAATTACAATGACGTGCGTGCCGTCCTCATGCCTGGCCTTGAGGCATACAAATCTGGAGACATGAACACGTTTTCGGACAGCATGGTGAAGGCTTCCCAAGTGGTCAACATGCCCTACAGAATTGAACCGGCCGGTGATGGCAACTACAAACTGTTTTTTCGATCCGATGCAAAAGGCGGGTGGACCGATACCGGGAGGAAAATGACCGGCCAGGAAGTTTTTGAGATGGGCCGGAACTATCTGCGCGGCGAAATCAACGTCCTGAGCGGAATGGGGATGAAGTTGACGCCATACAATCAGCAGCAGGTTCTTGAGGGGATGCGCCGCGCCATGGCGACCAACGACACCAATGTGGAGAACATGGCCGATTATTCCAGGCACATTCCGTTGCTGAACGCCAATGGGCGAATCGTGGGCATGGCAATCCCGCAGAATCCGCTGGATGGCTCAAAGAATACCGAATACGACGCGTACGGGATGAATGGAAAGCCCCTGGGAAGGTTTGACGTGCAGGGAATTCTGCAACGGGGAATGCGTTTTGGGAACATGGTGCAGAAATCCGGCAGAGGTGCTTCAGTGGGTAAGGTCGGGCCGGGGGGGAGCAACGCGCATATTGCCATGCTGAACGCCGGGTACGTCTGGGACAAAGATCAGAAGTGGTACTTCAAGGCCGGGGCGGATGCGGACGGGAAACCGCAGGCCGACTACAGCCAGCCCGCCAGCGTGGAGATTTACCAGAAGGCAGTACGACAGGCTGGCGGTTTCGCTCAAGGTATTGGCGGGGTTCAAGCAAATGACGCTGACCCTTGGGGATGGAGAACTCCACCTTCATCGCAACAGCAGCGCCCGGCGCCGCCCAACATTCCCCGCCGGGAAGCGGCACCTTCCAAGAGTCCCAATGCCGGGCAGCTCGTCATGTACTCGAAAAACGGCGCCTCACAGTGGGCTATCATCGGAGAGGACGGCAGGCCGCAGGAGATCACGCCCGAAGAAGCCAATGCATATTCCCGCCGGCTGGCAGGACCGGAACCGGCCCCCCGCAGACGGGCCGATCGGGTGACCATCCATGACGTGTGGGACGAACTCTCGCCGGAGGAACGGGAAGACTGGCAGAAGACCGGCAAGCTTCCCGGCCGCTATAATCAGGTTCGCTAAAGAAGGTACTGCCATGCTCAGGCTCAGTGAATTCAGGGCGCTCTATCCGCAATATGACGACATGACGGATTTTGAAGTCACGCAGAAAATGCATGACACCCAGTACGCCAACATGCCTTTTGCTGATTTCGCCAAACAATTCGGCGGCCCCTTGCAGGAGGACAAGGCCGAAATTGCGGCCAGAAACTACAACGCCGCGAATCCCGATCACCCCATTACCGCCCAGGACATCCGCGACAAGGACAGGAGCGGATTTTGGGGAGGGATTCGCCTGCTGGGCGAAGGCATCTACGATTCCGTCACCGACCAGTTTCCCGAAGACCTTGCCCGGGCATGGCGTAGCGGCGACATCGACCCGGCCAACCCCGGCATTGCGGACAGCATCATTCGTCAGCAGACCAGGGACAGCGCCGCGCGCATTCCCTCCCTTCAGGAAGCCGAAGGCGATACTTTGGCAAATTCCCTGTATCAGGGGCCGAAATCCGTAGCCACCAGCATGGCGACAGGCATCGCCGGCAGCCTTATCGGAGGAGCTGCCGGGGCGGCCGGTGGTTCCGCTGTGCCCGGCATCGGCACTGTGGCGGGCGGCATTGCGGGTTCCATGCTTGGCGGCGCCACCATGAGCGGAGTGGCCTTCTATCGCATGGCGAAAGACCAGTTCGTGGATGAGGTGCAGCAGGCCATGCAGGCCAGCATGGGCCGCACCATGACCAGCGAGGAAGCCGCCGAACTGAACAAGGCCATTGACTCCGACGCCACGAAATACGGATTTTGGGAAGCCGGACCCGAAGCCATGATCCAGGCTTTCACGCTTGGCCTGATCAAGGGCGCGGGCGGCAGGTTGTTGAAGAAATTCGGGCTGGGGGCCATAGCGGATGCCATCGGCAAACGTGCCCTGACCCGCATTCCCGCGAAAGTGGGGGCAGGGCTGGGGGGAGAAGAAGGCACTGAAGGCATCACCTATCTCGGCGAGGAGGTTATCCGGCAACGGTACGGTTTGCGCCCCGATGCGCCGAGCCTGGGCGAGTTTGTCAGGGAGCAGGCCGGGCCTGTGGCCGTGGGTTCTTTGTTGCAGCTTGGCGGTATGCGGGCCGCCGAGGCTGTCGGCCGCCGGATGCGCCGCCGCTCGGATGAAGCCGCGAGCAATGCAATCAACCCCGGCGAACAGGCACAGCCGGAAACAGTTTCCTCCCAGGCAGCGCCATTCACGGAGGAAGAGCTTGCGGACGTTGCGGCTGGCTTTTCCGGCCCGACGTGGAAGGCGGAAGCCCCCCGCATGAGCGAAGAAATGTGGAACCGGGAGGCGGCCGCCCGTGGCTTTGACCACCTGCGAACCGATCTGAAAAAGCCCGATTCCATTGAGGCAAACGAGCAGGCGCAGGCCGACGCCGACTTCCTTATCGAACAGGGGCGCGCCCCCTCTGTGCGCTACACGCCCATGCTTCAGGCGCTGGAAGCCGGAAACACCATAGACCTCTTGCAACTGCCGCAGGACGCCTCCGGCATGGCCCAGGGCATCCACATGTTTGGGCTGCCCGAAGGCACGGGCGCGCAGGCAATGGGCACCAATGACACGGGGCTTGGGCCGATTGCCACGCCAACCGAGTATTATGAGCCAAGCCCGATTGCCACGCCCTACCAAGCCCGGCAGGCGCTTCCGCAGGTGTCGGGTGCGTCTGCCGGGCCGGGGCAATGGGCAGGCGGAAGGAGCCAGTTGAGCTACCCGTGGCGCGGCATGGCTCAAGGTATCGGCGGCCTGATGGATACGCAGCAGGCGGGACCGTCCGCAGGCCAGGGACGTTGGGCCGGGGGCAGGTCGCAACTCGCCTACGGCGGGGGCAGGATGCAGGGTTTGGGGTTCATGGACGAACAGGGCGTCGCTCATGCCGCTCCACAGCCCATTCCGACACAAGGCCAGATCACCAACACTCAGACGCCGCCGCGCGCCGACACAACGGCCATGGCCGAAGGCCTGGGCCTGATCCCCCCGGCGGCGACACCAGAGGTTGCGCCGGAACCCAAAGAGGCGCCGGACGGCACCGTGGACAAGGACAACGTGTACGTCAAGCATAATGGCTGGTGGTACACGCTGGGCAAGGATGGGCAGCCGGTGGACAGGCTCGGCGTGTCGTACTATGCGCGCCTCGAAGATGAATGGAAGGCGTCCCGAAATGCGGCCAACGAGGCTGCGCCGGCGCCTGCCGCGCCCGCGGCACAAAGGCAAGGTACGGAAGATTTTTTACGGAATCACGTTATGGTGGGCTCGATTCCTTCCGCCGGCCCGCAGCAACGTCCGCATGTCACGCCGCAAGTGCAGCCGGAATGGAATTACACGCTACCCTCTTTCGTGACAGCGCAGTATCAGCAAGCAGTGTCGGAGGCGCAGACAAAATCCAAAGACTCGGGAACCGAACATCCGGCAAAACCGCACGAAAGCCGCAAGGAAGCCCGTCGCCTGACCAGCGCCCAGCTTCGGGAGCGGGTGCGGGCAGAGCAAAACCCGGTGAGGTTTGACGGGGACGCCATCGGCTATACCCACGAGGATTACCCCATGCCCACCGCGCCGGGCGGCACTGTGTTCACCAGCGCCGGCGGGCGAAGGCTGGCTCCGTTTCCACAGGTGGATTATGCGACGCCACGCAAGCACAAGGCCAGCAACGCCAGGGTTGCGGCCTGGCTGCTGGACGAGGCCCGCAAGGAGGTCGCGCACAACGAGTGGCGCTCGCTCTTGCTGCGCGACAAAAAAGCTGACAACCTCAGCCCGGCGGACGTGCAAGAGCTGGTGAATATCCTGTCCAACGGCGTGGAAAAAGACGCGCAACCGTCGTTTCTCAAGTCTTTTCCGGCGGAGACGGAGCGCAAGAGCGACGCGAAGGAAAAGACAGGGAAAGAGGACGGAAAGGAAGCTGTGGCGGCCGCGCCGCAGGCGGAGTGGAAAGAGGAACGGAGTGTTTCCGAGCCCGAAGTTCCCGTTTCAGAACAGGCCGATACGGAGAAGCAGACGCAGGAAACAGGGCGTGATTATGGCAGTGTGGACAATCCCAACACGATTGCGCTCTCGGAACACTTCGCGGACAGGCTCATGTCTGGCGCCGTCTATGGCTCCATTGTCGAGGCCCGGAAAGAGGCCGCCG
The DNA here is from genome assembly GCF_011039095.1 of Desulfovibrio sp. ZJ200. NCBI lineage: Bacteria > Pseudomonadati > Thermodesulfobacteriota > Desulfovibrionia > Desulfovibrionales > Desulfovibrionaceae > Desulfovibrio > Desulfovibrio sp. ZJ200. The sequence goes on from NZ_JAAKEH010000022.1 coordinate 9,907, forward strand.
GGCTTCTTGGCGGAAAAATCTTCCCCGGCACGGAAGCCGCCAAGGCTCTTGACGAGGCCATTGAGCTTGGCGCGGTAAAGGCTGCGCGCAAGACCGTGACAGACATGCGTGCCGGCGGGAAGAGCGACGTTGAAATTTTCCGGGAACTGGTCAGCCTCTATCAGCGTCAACCGAACCTCGGAGCGCGGACAAGCACCAGCGTTGCCCAACAGGCATACAGCACGCCGACCCCCATTGCGTTCCTGGCCTCGCGTCTGGCCGGGATCGGGAAGGAAACGACGGTATATGAGCCTACCGCCGGGAACGGCGCGCTTCTCATTGAGGCAACGCCCCGGCTTGTGACGGCCAATGAATTGAACCCCGGACGCGCGGGCCGCTTGCGCGCGCAGGGCTTTACCGTCACAGAGCAGGATGCAACCGACTTCCGGCCGCCCTATAGAGTGGATGCCGTAATTGAAAATCCGCCCTTCGGGCGCGTCTGGGATGAAAATCATACAGCCACGCAGGAAATGGACGTTGACGGCTTTGCCACGAAGGAGATTGATCAGGCAATCGTTGTGCGGTCTCTCCAGGCATTGAAAGACAAGGGCAGGGGCCGCGCCGTCCTCATCATCGGCGGCAAGCAGGGCGGCGAGGACGCACGCAAGCAAAAATACCGGGCCTCCTCCCAAACAAAATTTTGGGGCTGGCTTTTCAACAATTATCATGTGTTGGATCACTTTTCGGTTGATGGTAAACTATACTCACGCCAGGGGGCCAGCTTTCCCATTGACGTGATTGTTTTGGATACCAACGGCGCCAGCGCCGGGCGGATATTCCCCGGCGCGCAGCCGCCAAGGATATATTCGACCTTTGAATCCCTGGAGGAAATTTTCAATGGCGCGACGATGGGTGAATCCGGGCAGCGGGGTGACAGGGACGCTGGAAGTGCCACCGGGCTGGAAGGAAGAAGAGATCAACTCGTACAGCGTGCTGATGGACTTGCTCGCGTGGAACCTGGAGCAGCTTCTGAAGGCAACGGACGACAAGGACGCAACTCCGGAGGAGAACTACCAGACGAGACTGGAAGTAGCGCGCGAGGCGATCGAGGAACTTCACAGCCGGGGCCTGGCAATGGGAACCGAAGCATCGGCGATAGCCAGCGGGGATCCGGGCGAGATCGACACGATGCTGATGGACGACATGCTGACCGAGAAGCTGAGGTTCTTCTGGTGGGAGGGTTGCAAGTTTCCCCTCAAGGTGACAACCGAGGAGCCGGACGAGTATCCGACAAATCTGATGGAGTGGGCGATGGCCGTGGCGTACACCTGGTAGCATCCCAAAAAACAGAAGCGAAGCTCCAAAAGGCTACAGAGTTTCAGGCCCCCTACAAAAAAACAAGTTCTCTCCCCTCCATGGGAACGCTCGTTCCCAAGAACATGGTTACTGCCGTGGACAACGCCATGAAGGCGTTGGAAAAGGAACACGGCAATATTGACAGCTACGTTGCCACGGAACTCGGATACACGCCGGAGGAGCTTGGCGGCTACTTCGCCGCCGAGCAGGTTGACGCTCTTGGGCTGGCAATCCACAACCTGGCAAATGGCGCAGGCTTCATTATCGGCGACCAGACCGGCATCGGCAAGGGCCGCGTCAATGCCGGCATCATCCGCTGGGCCAAACAGCACGGCAAGACGCCCGTTTTCATTACCTGTTCCAACACACTGTATGCCGATATGGTGCGCGACCTTGCGGACATCGGCATGGAGGGCTTTGCGCCGCTGCCGACAAACCCAGGGCTGACCGGAAAAGATGCGGTGGCCCTGCATGACGGGCGCACGCTGACGACGAAGAACGGCGCGAAGCACAACGCCCTACTGGCGCAGGTGGCCGCAGACGGCCTCGGCGACTACGACGCCATATTCACGACCTACAGCCAGTTAAGCAACGACCCGAAGGGGACGCGCCGCAAATTCCTTCAGGACATCGCGCCGAACGCGGTTTTTATTCTGGATGAATCGCACAACGGCGGATCCGCCGCTGCGGCTTCGAGAGGAGCCAAGGGAAAAGAGAACACGTCCTCGGAACCTCTTTCGGTGTTCATCCGCAAGTTGCTGAACAGCTGCCCGAACGGAACGTTTTATTCCTCAGCTACCTACGCCAAGCGTCCTGATCTCATGGACTTGTACTCCAAGACGGATATGCGCTTTGCCGTCAACGACATCAAGACGCTGGGAGAAGCTATTGCGCGTGGGGGGATCCCCATGCAGCAGGTTGTTGCGGCAGAGCTGACCGAGGCAGGGCAGTACATCCGCCGCGAGCGTACCTGGGAAGGCGCGGATGTGGAAACGGCATCCGTGAAGACGGATACAACGCGGGCCGACGCCAGCGCGGAAGCGCTGCGCGTCATTATGCAGTTCGACCGTGCCAAACAGGAAATCCTCAAGAACATCAAGGACAGCGAGGCGGGCCACGGCGGCACAGCATACGACAACAGAAGCGCCAACGAGAGCGCCATGAGCTCCACCAGCTTCGCTGGCATCATGCATAACCTCATCGGACAAATCACACTGGCCCAGAAGATTGACGCCGTTGTGGACGCCGCAGACGCGGCCCTGAAGCGTGGTGAGAAGCCCGTTATTGCGCTCTACAACACCATGGGCTCTCCCGTTGATGAATATGCCAAAACGAATACCGTGAAGGTTGGCGACGCCATTGACATGACCTTCAGGGATATGTTCCTGCGCTACCTGGACAAGGTGCGCACAATCACCAGGAAGGATGCCAATAAAAAGGTTATTGAGCAGCGCCTGTTGACGGATGCGGAGCTTGGGCCGACAGCGGTGGAGCTCTACAACCATGCGCGTGACATCATCAGCGAATCCGGCCTGGACGAGCTTCCGCTGTCGGTCATTGACAGTATTGAGCATGGCCTGCGGCAGCGCGGCTATAAGGTCGGCGAGATTACTGGCCGGTCATTGGGCATCGACTACTCCGGCACGCAACCCGTGCTCTCCAGCGTTGACAACTCCGCCCAAAACAGAACCAGGGTTATCGCAGGGTTCAATGGCGGGGAGATAGACGCTGTCATTCTGAACGACGCAGGCAGCACAGGCATCAGTCTGCACGCCTCGGAGAAGTTCAGGGATCAGCGTCGCCGTACCATGATTATTGCCCAGCCAGCCCCGAACATTGACACGTTCATGCAGACACTGGGGCGCATCTTCCGCACTGGTCAGGTTGTACCTCCGAAATACCAGTTGCTGTTTACGGACATCCCAGCTGAAAAGCGACCTGCGGCCATCCTGGCAAAGAAGATGGCGAGCCTGAACGCCAGCACGACGGCGGCCAAGGATTCCGACGCATCGTTCAAGAATATCCCCGACTTCATGAACAAGTATGGGGACAGTGTTGCCGTGCAGGTGATGGACGAGAATCAGGAACTTCACGAGCGCATGGGCGCCCCGCTTTCCGGCGGGGAGGATAAGAGCAACGCCGGGGCCATGCAGAAGCTCACGGGATATATTCCCCTGCTGCCCGTGAAAGATCAGGCGCGCCTCTATACCCTTCTGGAGGCGGAATACAATGCGATGATTGCCCAGTACGAGGCCATGGGAACTCTTGACCTCGAAGCGAAAACGCTCCCCCTGGACGCGAGGCTGATACACGAGGAGGTTATCCAGCCGGCAAAGACTGACGAGCATATCTCCAAATCGCCCTTTGCCGCTGCGGCCAAAGTTGGCGCATACGATGTAAAGCGCCTGGGGCATCCGTTCAGCTCCGCAAAGGTGAAAGAGTTTGTGCAAAAGGCCAAACCTGTTGATACGGATGCCGAACAGAAAAAAATGCGTGCCTACGCAAACGAGCGCCTTTCCCGCATCAAGGATGAAGATCGCAGGGAAGCCAATAAGGATCGGCTTGAGGCGGCATTCTCGGATTTCATGTCCATTATACGGCAGTTCAGCATCGGCGACCCGGTGATGGTCAACAATGAACGCGAGCAGCAAAACATCCCCGGCGTCGTCATCGGCATCTACCGCGACGAGCGCATAGAAAATCCGCTCGCGTTGAGTTCGTGGAAAATGGACGTTGCCATAGCCGACGCGGCAAAAAGGATTATTTTCCCGTTCACACAGCTTGCCAGGGGAAGGTCAGAAGAAGGCGCGACCACGGTTGAGGCTTACGGGATTTCTCTTTCAGAAGCCTATAAGGCATTTGACAGCGGGCAGAGCGAAAGCCGCGAGAAAGTATATATTGCCACGGGCAATATCCTTTCAGCGTATGAACGCCTGAAAGTTGGGAAGGTTATTCAGTTTCAGGATCATGATGGCAATATCATCCCTGGGCTGATGATGCCCAGGGGCAAGAGCATGGAGGAGCTGCTTGACGCTGTGGACACGGCCATGACACCAGAGCAGTCAATGCAGTTCCTTGACAGGCTTGCTCCAGGGGCCGGTATCGTCAAGACCGAGGACAAGAATTTTGTCATGACGCGGGGCGAGGACGGATACCATATCTCCGTGCCTGCCTCCAAAAAGGATGGCGCGCAATACTTTTTGAATGGCGGTATCCTGAGCGCGGCGAGACGGGATTTTGTGAAGTCTGGACAAAGCATGGTGCTGCGCGACCTGACGGCCAGGCAGGCGGCCGACGTGCTGAAGGCCATGTCCGGGCAGGGTTATGGTTTTATTGCCGACAACAACAAGGAAGTGGCGCGCCAGATCATTGAGCAGACGAAGCACGCCGAAGCGCCGATGGCTTCCCGTATGCCTGGGCAATACCTCCCGCCGCGCAGGAGCGGCATAGCAAAGTTGAGGGCGGCAACGGTCAAGGCTGTGGCCGATAAGCTGAACGCGCGGGCTTCCCATGCCGCGCCTGTGGAGGTTGTGCAGCGCGCGGAAGAACTGCCCGAATCTCTGCGGAAGATTTTTGCCGACAACCTTTCAGAGATAGAAGGCGTGTACGACCCGGCGTCGGGTATGGTTTGGTTCGTCGCGGACAATATTTCAGATACCGGCCGCGTGGCGGAAGTCTGGGCGCATGAGCAGATCGTGCATCACGGCCTGCGGGGGATGCTCTCCGACGCGGAACGCAAGACCGTGCTGAACCGGCTTTGGCTCAATCTGGGCGGCATGGGCAACGGCATGATCAAAGAGATTGCCGGCAAATACGGCCTGAACCCGCGCACAAGCGAGAGTGCCCGCCTGACCGTGATGGAGGAGGTCATAGCTTCCCTGGCCGAGAAGAGGCAGAAGGGCGGCCTGGACGCCAGGGAGCAGAGCGCATGGCGCAAAATCGTCCATGCCGTTCTCCGGGCATGGAGCAGGCTGGTGCACGCTGTTTCCGGGCGTAGCGCGCGTATGAGCTACGAGAATGTGGATGCCCTGCTGGCAGACCTGGGCCGGTTTGTGATGGAGGGGGCACCCCGGGGAAGGGCCGCTGAAAATGCCGCTCCTGTGTCGGCGTTCGCGTCAGTGGGCACGGATGGCGAAGCCGCGGGCCGGGCCGCGTGGGAACAGGTGAGGAAGGACACGGAGGAGTGGGGGCGGCAGCTTGACGGTGTGCGTTCCGGGTCTATCCATCCCCGCCAAGTGCTTACTGTCGGTCAGACGCCTCCTGTTTTGCGAAAGCTGGGTGCTCCTGCTCTTCCCATGACAATGACACAATCTGTTCTGGCGAAGATCGGACAAGGAGGAAAACATAATCTGCCGGATTCGATGATCCGGAATCTGCCTGCTCTGCTCGCTGAACCCGTGATGGTTTTCCGGTCAGGGACGCAGGCAGACAGCCTTGTGGCCCTGCTGGAAGGTATTCATGAAGAGATGCCGGTAGTGGCGGCAGTACATCTGGACGTGTCACGCGGAAGCGTCAATATCCATGAGATCGCCAGCGTGCATGGCCGTTCTGGCGGCTTGGGCTGGGTGGCCGGGGAAATCCAGGCCGGACGGCGGGTATATGCTGACAAAACAAAAATCCCCACATGGCTGAGGGGATTTTCCGGGGATCAGGGAAGCCGACGCATGTCCGGGCTACAATTGCCCGGGGCCTTCGTGCTTCCGAATGATCCTCGTGGGATTAAGATACTCACGGAAAAGGACGTGGTCAAGCCCGTTGCGCCGCCTTCGGCGCATGAAGCCGACGCTCCTCTGGCCTCCCTTTCGCCGGGCGCCATTCTTGGCATGACCGTCCGGCGGGCGGCACGGGCGGCCGACGAGCCGGAAATCCGGCATATGTTCAGAGAAAATGACATCAGCCTGCTGCAAAGCATCGTCCAACTGCCGCACTGGATAGCCAAGCAGATCCCTGCCTTCGCCACAGTGTATGACCGGCAGTTGCGGCGCAAGGATGAATGCTCCGCCGCGCTGAAAGAGAGTCTGGAAACCGTGCCGAGCATGTTCGGGAAAGATCGCCTGAAGTCCGCCGATATGGACAGCCTGCGTGAAATACTGCGGGCGACAGAAGGCAGCAATCCGAAAGAGCTTGAGGATGTCACAAAGTTCATATCCAAGGACAGCCTGCCCAACGGGCGGAAAACGATTGAGGTGAATCCGGCATTCTACAAGGCATATGAGGCATGGGTGGATACCCTGCCCGGTACGAAGGCCGCAAAGAAGGCCCTGGTGGAAATCCGCAAAAGTCTGGATCAGGATTTTGTGCTGGCCCACAACCGCATGGCGTCCATGAGCGAAATGAGCGACGACGCCATCAAGACCTTCCGGCAGAGCATCGGCCATGTGCCCAACTATTTCCCGCATCACCGCTACGGGGCCTACTTTGTCCAGGCGAAGGTGGGTAACGAGGTGGTGTTCCGGCAGCACTTTGACGCCTTTGGGAAAAAGGCGGCCATGGCCAAGGCCCGGAAAATCGTCGCGGAACAGCGCGAAAACTACCCAGACGCGGAATGGACGGACGGCAAAAATGACCGCCTGCCCGATGAAGTGCTCGGGGCGCCCATAGACTCCGAGGCCATGGAGCAGATCATCCGGGCGGCCACAGCCAAAATCGACGACAAGAAGCGCGCCGGGGAAATTGCCGACCTGCTCACCGAAAGCGTGGCCGATGTGCTCAAGACCCGCGGCTGGGGGGCGCACGGCATTCAGCGCAAGGGTATTCCCGGTTTTGAAACCGAGGACATTGCCAAGGTGCTCTATGACTACAAGGCGGGTCTGAACGGCTGGCTGACCAAGATGGAGGCGGCCCGGGATTTCAGCGCGGCGCTTTCCCAAATCGACGCCCGGCAGACGCCCAACCTGTGGAAGTATACCGCGCAGTATGTCAAGGACATGCTCAGGAACAGCGACCGCGTGGACAGGCTCACCGGCAACATCAAAGCTGTGGCCTTCGCGTGGTACCTGGGCGGCAGCATCAAGACGGCATTTGTGAATGCGATGCAAAACCTTGCTGTCGGCGTGCCGCGTCTGCAAATGGACGTGATGGGCGGCGGCCGGGAATGGCTGGCCGGGGCCCGGAGCGCGCTTGTGGACAGAGTGACCGGCAACAAAGGCAAGGGGCTGACGGAAGATGAGGCCCGGCTGGTGCGGGAACTCTATGGCGAGAGCGTCATTACCGACGCCTTCATGGAAGAGGTGCGCGGTCAGTTGCGCGGCGTGAGCGGCGCGTCCTTGTGGAACAAGTTTACCCGCGTGCTGGGCCTGCCCATGAGCGAGGCGGAGCGGTTCAACCGGGCCTCGCTGGCCCTGGCCGCATTCCGGGCCGCCCGATCGGGAAAGCTGAAAGCGCGTGCCCGGGAGAAATACGGCGTCAAGGGCAAGGCCGATTATGAGCAGGCCAAGGCGTTCGCCGCCGATGTGGTGCGCGACGCGCATTTTGTCTACGGCAAGGGCAATATGCCGGAATTCATGCGCAGCAATATCGCGGGCCGGGCCATGTCCAGCATGTACACCTTCCGCATGTTCACGCACAACATGGTTGCCATGTGGTCATGGGCGCTGAGAACACAGGGCAGAGAGGGCGCGGCCTTTGTGGCCAAGAGCCTGGGCGCGACCATGGCCCTGGGCGGCGTCACGGCCCTGCCGCTGTACGCCACCCTTATGGCTCTGTGCCAGATCGCGACCGGGGATGATGACGACTGGACGGAGCTTATCCGAAAGCATCTGCCGGAAAGCAATCTGCTGCGGGACGTGGTTTGCTACGGCGCTCCGGCCATGGCCGGCGTGAACATCGGCGGCAGCCTCAAGATGGAAACACCCCTCACGCGGGGACTGACGAAGGGCAAAACGCCGCAGGAAGTGCTTACGAACAGCATCGGGGATATTATCGGCATTCCCTATGACCTGCTGGTGGTCAAGCCTTCCCGCATGATGGAAGCCTACCGGGGCGGCAGCGTGTACAGGGCCGTTGAAGAGGCGGCGCCGGTTATCATGAAGAACGCCATGCAGGCGTGGCGGCTGTACCGCGAAGGCCAGACCACCATGCGCGGCAGGCCCATAAACAGCCCTGGTCAGACCGGCGCGCGCAAGCTGACAGGAACCGAGGCGGTTGGCAAGGCTCTGGGCTTCCAGCCTGTGAGCAGCACCAAGAGCTATGAAGCCTACGCGGCCAGCAAGCACGCGGATCAGGTGCGGAGCGACAAGATAGACGAGCTGACCGTGCTGACGCTGCGGACGTATGACACGGGCGACCCGGCAGGGCGGCGGGAGGCCATACGCGAGATTGCCCGGTGGAATGAAAAGATGAAAGACGAGGGCAAACCGCACATGCTGATCTCGTTCAAGGATGTCATGCGGAGGGTGAAGGCCAGAAGGCGGCAGAACCGGGTCAGCGGCAAGCAAAAGGAAAAGGGAGCCCGCCAGACTGAAATCTGGGGCATTTGAGCGGGAAGGGCCGGAGCGTGGAAGCTCCAGCCCTTTTCGTTTAGCCGTGAATCAGCTTTTCCGCTTCCATGAAGGCGCGGAACATGTGCTCAATGGCGATCATGTTGTGATTGATGGACATGAAGAAAGCATCGACGGATTGCCCGAGCGATTCTGAGAAGGCGCGCTGGACTTTACCGAGGTTCTGCCCGTTCCCGTGGGAAAGGCCCATTTGCATGACGGCCTTCAAGTCCACGCTTGCCTTGAAAAGACTGCCACGCAGGTTCAGGATTTCCGCCATGCAGGATGCGCCCGCTTCTGCGAGGGGTGGATAGCCGGCAGGGAGGGCCTTGGGCTTGGGGTTTTCCAACGTCTGCCGCACGATTTCCATCTTCGTGAGATATTCAATGGCCTCGCTCATGCGCGATTGTGGCAACTGGCAGTAGCGGGCAATGCGGAAGTGGTTGTTGAAGCGGCTCCAGATCTGGGGGAACAGCCCTTTGGGCCGCGCATCGACCGGGATGGAGTCCACCCGCGCCTTGACCATCGCTTGCAGCGTGCATTGCTGGTCCGGCGTGAGTGGGGCATCGGAATTTTGGGTGGAACGTTCCGCCCTGCCGTTCATCCAGTAGCTCCACTGCATTGCCCAAAAGGAAAGGCCGGGAGCTGAGAACCGCCAAACGAACGGCAGGGGCATTACTGCTTACCTACTCCCGGCCAATATGTGCGTGAATATATCACGCCATAGGGCACGAAAAAAGCCATTGACAAACGGAATGGCGACCGTCGTTTGGGGAGTTTCTCAGGCTCCGTGCGGCCACCACGCCACAAAATGCGGGAAATGTCAACAACTTTTTTCGAGGGAAAATACTTGATAAAAATTTATATTATAAATATGTTTTATTTACGAAAGGAGAGAAAAGCATGAAATTTGTCTGGGACGCCCAAAAAGCTGCCATAAACAAACGTAAGCACGGGGTATCCTTTGAGGAAGCACAGACTGTCTTTCAAGACTGTGACGCATTGAGAATTTTCGACCCTGATCATTCGGAGGATGAAGACAGATTTTTGCTCCTCGGTCTGAGTTCGGTTCTCCGTTTGCTGGTAGTCTGTCACTGTTATCGCGAAAACGATGAAAAAATCAGGATTATTTCGGCACGGAAGGCATCAAAGTCCGAATTGACAACGTATGAACGGAGGAAATAGCCATGCGGGATGAATACGACTTTTCCAATGGTATCAAAAATCCTTATATTAAGCCGCAAAAAACAACGGTAACCATCCGACTTGACACGACAGTGGTTGAGTATTTCAAAGGTTTGTCGGAGCAGATAAACATACCTTATCAGACATTGATCAATGCTTACCTCGCCGATTGCGCGGCGAAGCAACGGAAGCCCGTGTTAAGTTGGGGGGAATAGCGATGCCGGGTGTTCACAACCGCCAAACAGGAACGGCTTTTGAGCGGGAAGGGCCGGAGCATGGAAAAGCTGCGTATTTCTTGGAGGGTAGTAAAAAGGGGGAACTGATGGGGTAACAAAGTTTTTTTATATTTATTTTATATAATAAATTTACTATGATATAGAAAAAGTTCTCAAGCCTCCCTTGCTACCAGAATGTAATCCCATGCGGGTTTCTATAACCCCGAAAGCCTTGAGAACAGGGTTTTCGGGGTTCTTTGCTTTCTCGTGGCGCCCGGTCCCAGGAACAGGCCACGAAGGTCAGGGAGCTTTTTTACTTTGAAGCCCTTGGAACGCGCAATGCCCGGCATAGCTTTTGCCGTCCCCTGAGACGCTCGCGTAAGGGTATGATCTTTCTGCCTTTTCTTGTGAAGAAGAAACCGCCAGGCACGAAAAGCGAGTGTAGTTGTAGCCTTGACTGAGAGAAGGAACTGATATGAATAGTGAAAAATGGAACGATCTAGTTGATATTTTTGAACAAAACAAATTTAGTTCTGAACAACAGCTGCAAAATATATGGGAAACTATATTTTCTGAATATTTTGGATATAGTAGATTAAAAGGAGATATCGACAGTAAAAGAACTATACAAATTGGTTCTACCGAAAGAATTATCCCTGACATTATTTTAAAAGACAATAATAGTGACTTATTTATTGTTGAATTAAAGAAATCTCAATTACATTGCGGAAATGAACAGTTAATCAGTTACTTAAAATTACTAAAAGTCAATGTTGGAATTTTAATATGCGATTGCATATATGTTTATTCCTTTGATTATACAAAAAATGATGCGGAACAAGACTTTATAAAAATAGATTTTATAAAAAATAACAAAGATGGTGAACTTTTTATTACGATGTTTTCAAAAACAAATTTTACTGAGGAAAATATAAAACAATTTATCAATAGTAAAATACAAACAAAGCAGAATGTATTAAATATTAAAAAAGAGATAAATAATGATTTACTATTCAATTTATTAGAAAAATATTTTTCTAATAAATATTCTACCGAAGAAATTAAAAAAGCAATAGAAACTATAGAAATTATAGTTACGGATAACTCTGGCAATGATTGCAGTAAAAAAGATAAAGCGGTTGCAATTTTCCAAAAATCTTCTTTTGTTCCTGTGGGAAATGATATTGGATCAAAACTGTCAAAAGACGATATTTGTGTATTATTCCAGAAAAATGGTATTAATTTACACAAACCAAATGATTTTACAAAAGCATCAAAAAACAAATCAAATAATGTTTATTGGGCAAATCCAAACATATCTGTGCTTGAACAGGATTGGGAACTTATTTTAAATGATTGGATTAATAAAGAATTACATTATTTTTTTATTCCAGCTAATTCAATACAGTTATCTGAATTAAAGGTAAGAAGTGATAATCCAGATAAGATCAATTTGAATATTCAATACAAAGATCAAAAATATTCCGACAGAGGTAGTAATATTAGTTTTAAAAAATGGCATATAAAAACAATAAAATATCAAATTTAGTTTAATCTCAGTATGTATTTAAAAATAATGAAATTTGTATTCCTAACTTACAAAATAAGCTTTTATAATATATAGTTATAACAAATTTGCATGAGTCCAAATTATGCTTCCGTCAACTATTTTAATCTGAACTCCGCCTCGACAATCCACTGGCCCCCGGTCTTTGCCGGGGGTCTTTTGCATGCGCCGTCTTTGCCGTCACCCGCGCTGCTCGAAAATTATTCACCTGCATAAAAGTTATACATCTTTCTCTGGCCTGAGGCACGCGCCCTGCGCTGAAAATGCCGTGCCTGATCCGGACCGGGAAAAGGGGCCGCGCCTTCATTGTTTTTTGCGGGCATCCGGTATATGATTATTCGCTTGGAGCACAAAGCCCAAGTTTGAAGGAGCGGGAATATGACCGAGGAAAAAAGAGAGACCCCAGCGCCGGAAGACGCTATCGAAGATTTTGCCGCCCTGCTGGCGGCCCACAGCGCGTCGTCCGAGCGTTTGCAGCCGGGCCAGAAAGTCAGCGGCACTGTGATTGCCGTCACCGGCGAAAGCGTCTTTGTGGACGTGGGCATCAAGGTTGACGGGATCATGGAGCGCAAGGACATTCTGGATGCCCAAGGCCAGGAAAGCGTCGGCCCGGGCGACAGCGTGGAAGCCTGGGTCATTGGCGTTTCCCCGCAGGAGATCCGCCTTTCCCGCTCCATGAGCGGCAGTGGCGTAGCCGCTCTGGAAGAGGCCCGGGACGCCGGGCTGCCGGTGGACGGCCGGGTAACCGCCGTGTGCAAGGGCGGCTACAGCGTAGAGGTCCTCGGCAAAACGGCTTTTTGCCCGGGCAGCCAGATGGATGGCGCGGCCCTGGGCGATGCGGATTCCCTGGTGGGGCGCACCCTGCAGTTTTTGATCATCCGCGTGGAGAACAGGGGCCGCAATGTCGTGGTCTCACGCCGCGCCCTGCTGGAGCGTGAGCGCCTTGAGCAGCTTGAGGTCCTTCTTGAACGTCTGAAAGTCAACGACACCGTGGAGGGCCGCATTTCCCGCCTGGCGCCCTTTGGCGCATTCATGGAACTGGCTCCGGCAGTGGAAGGCATGATCCATCTTTCCGAGCTTTCCTGGTCGCGCGTGGGCGCGGCGGATGAAGTCGTTTCGCCCGGGGATGTGGTCAGAGCCAAGGTCCTGTCGATCAGCAAGAACGACAAGGGGCAGGTGCGGATTTCCCTTTCGCGCAAGCAGGCCCAGGGCGATCCCTGGCTGGAAGCGCCGGAGCGGCTCAAGGCCGGAACCGTGGCGCAGGGCAAGGTTATGCGCCTGGCCCCGTTCGGCGCTTTTGTGGAACTGCTGCCCGGCGTTGAAGGCCTGATTCATATTTCCGAACTGGCCTGGGGCAAGCGGATCAACAAACCCGAGGAAGTGCTCAACGTGGGCGAAACAGTTTCCGTGAAAATCAAGGACGTGAACGCGGACGCCCGCCGTATCAGCCTGAGCCTGCGCGACGCCGAAGGCGATCCCTGGCAGGACGCGGCCCAGCGCTTTGCCGTGGGCGCGACAGTCAGCGGCACTGTGGAAAGCCGCACCCAATATGGCTTGTTTGTATCCCTGGCGCCGGGCATCACCGGGCTTTTGCCCGCAGGCGTCATGAAAAGCGCCAGGAATGCAGGGCAGTACGGCAAGCTTGACAAAGGCGACGCCGTCACCCTGGTTGTACAAAATATAGACAGCGCGGCGCGGCGCATCAGCCTTGCGCCCGAGGGCACGGAAGCCGCGGCCATGGCCGACGACAAAGCCTGGAAGCAGCATGCTTCATCCAGGGCGGCATCCGGCGACGCGGGTTTGGGCATTATGGCACAGGCCTTGCAAAATGCTATGAAAAAAAAGTAACGAGGAGCGTTTCCATGACAATACAGAAATACCTTGCCGCTGCTTTGGCCGTGATCTTTCTTGCGGCTGGGCAACTCGCCCAGGCGGCAGGGCTGCCCGATTTCACCGAACTGGCGGCCAAAAGCGGCCCGGCGGTCGTCAATATCGGCACCGAGCGGAAAAGCTCAGGGGGCGGCCCCGAAGACTTCTTCGGGGAGATGTTCCGCAACATGCCTCCCGGCTTTGAAAAATTTTTTGAACAGTTCGGCGGCAGCAAGGGCCGTGGCGGCAAACGGCCGCAGATGAAGCAGAAATCCCTGGGGTCGGGTTTTCTTGTCTCCGCGGACGGCTATATCGTCACCAATAATCATGTGGTGGCCGACGCCGACGTCATTCATGTCACCCTGGATGAAAGCAACGGCAAAAGTGAAACCTTGAAGGCCACGCTGATTGGTTCGGATGAGGAAACCGATCTGGCCCTCTTGAAAGTGGAAACGAAAAAACCTCTGCCGTTTCTTGTGTTCGGCGATTCCGACGCGCTCAAGGTAGGCGAGTGGCTGCTGGCCATCGGCAACCCATTCGGCCTGGATCATACCGTGACCGCGGGCATTCTGTCGGCCATGAACCGGGATATCCGTTCCGGCCCGTTTGACAATTTTCTGCAGACCGACGCCTCCATCAACCCGGGCAACAGCGGCGGACCGCTGCTGAACATGGCCGGGCAGGTCGTGGGCATCAATACGGCGATTATCGCCAGCGGCCAGGGCATCGGCTTCGCCATCCCCAGCAATATGGCCGCAAAAATCATTGATCAGATCAAAAGCGGCAAAAAGATCAGCCGCGGCTGGATCGGCGTCAGCATTCAGGATGTGGACGAAAATACCGCCAAAGCCCTGGGGCTTGCTGAACCCAAGGGCGCGCTGGTGGGCAACGTCATGGAAAACGAGCCTGCCGCCAAAGGCGGCGTAAAAGACGGCGATGTGATTATCGCCGTGGACAAGAAAGACATCGAAGACGCTTCGGCCCTGCTGCGCGCCATTGCGGACAAAGCCCCGGGCAGCCCTGCGGTGCTGACTGTCTGGCGCGACGGCAAGAACTATGATCTTACAGTGACGCTCGGCGAGCGCAAATCTTCCCAACTTGCGGACAACCGCCCCGGAAAAGGGCAGAAGCAGCGCAATGAAGGGCTTCTCGGCCTGACGGTGCGGCCTTTGAACAAGGACGAACGCCGCGAGCTGCGGCTCAACAAGGGCGAAGGTCTGCTGATCGTGGACGTGACCCCCGACAAGCCTGCCGCTGAAGCTGATCTGCGCCCCGGCGACGTGATTCTGAAAGCCAATCTGAAGCCCGTGAACAGCGTGGAAGAGCTTTCCAAAATCGTCAACGAGGAAGGCGTCAAACGCGGGGCAATCATGCTCCAGATCGAACGCCGCGGCGACGTGTATTTCCGTACCGTGCCTTTGCCGCAAAAATAAGCCGTTTACCGTTTTGCATGCAAGGGGGCTTCGGCCCCCTTTTTTTGTTGCAACATAGCTTGACATTCATCAAATAATGTTGAAATATTAATCTATGCAAAGCAGGCAGGCGAGTAAAATTTTTGAGGCGCTCTCCTCCGATGTGCGATTGGACCTGTTCCGGCTGTTGGTGAAGAATGCTCCTGAAGGTCTTGTGCAGGGGGATATTGCCAGGCAGCTCGCTATTCCCCCGACCAACCTTTCTTTTCATCTGAAAACCATTGTGCAAAGCGGGTTGGTGGACGTGGAAAGAGAAGGCCGCTTTATGCGTTACAAGGCCAATATCCCGCTGATGCTGCAAATCGTGGGGTATCTGACGGAAGAGTGCTGTTCGGGTAATCCGGAAGCCTGTCGCCGCTTCAGGCAAGCCAGTCCCGTAAAGGACGGCATACTGCCGAAACGCTAGGCCCGGGTATGAGGATTTTTTTACGAAAACATTTCAACTACTCAACATCTATTGCTCTATTGTATGAGGTTGCCATGTCTGCCACTCCCAAAACTCCAAGCTGTTGTTGTGCGTGCGGTTCACAGCCCACGGCCCCGATTGAAAACCCGAAAGGCTGGAACGGCAAATATTTTGCGGCTGTCGCGGGTCTGGCCGCGCTCTGGTGGCTTGCCTATTCCTCTGTTTTGCCGGCTTCGCACTGGCTGGTATTCAAGGTGCTCGGCCTTGACCCGGATTCGCATTGGGGCTTGTCCCTGGAGTTTTTTCTGTACGACACGGTGAAAATACTCCTGCTGCTGGTGGCCCTGATCTACGGCATTGCATGGATTCGCGCCTCGCTCAATGTCGAACGGGTCAGGGATTTTCTGGCGGGCAAGCGGCGCGGCCTCGGCTATTTCCTGGGCGCGACTTTCGGCGCGGTCACGCCGTTCTGCTCCTGTTCCAGTATTCCGCTGTTTCTTGGATTCACTACGGCGCGTATTCCCATCGGCATTACCATGTCCTTTCTTATAACCTCGCCGCTGATCAATGAAATTGCGGTTGTATTGCTGTGGGGGCTGCTCGGCTGGAAATTCACGCTGGTGTATGTTCTGGTCGGTATGGCGGCAGGCATCCTCGGAGGCTTTGTCATGGACGGCCTTAACGCAGGCCGTTGGTTGCAGCCGTTTATCCTTGAAACGCTGGAGAAAGCTCCGGCGCACCATTTTATCAATGAAGCAGGGGAGGTACAGAAACTGACCATACGCCAACGGCATTCCTTCGCTTACAGCGAGACTGCTTCCATTTGCAAGAGGGTCTGGAAGTGGGTGATCATGGGCGTGGGCATCGGCGCGGCACTGCACGGTTTCGTGCCGGATAACTGGTTTGCGGATAATCTTGGAGCCGGGGAATGGTGGTCGGTTCCGGCGGCGGTACTGGTAGCTATCCCGTTGTATTCCAACGTCACCGGCATTATTCCGATTATGGAAAGCCTTTTGACGAAGGGGCTGCCCATTGGCACGACTCTGGCTTTTTGCATGAGCGCAGTCGCGGCGAGCATACCGGAAGTTATGATGCTCCGGCAGATTATGACCATCAAGCTGCAAGCGACGTTCATAGGCTATTTGTGGGTGATCTTTACAGTACTGGGCTGGCTGTTCAACATCCTTGGCCCGTATATGGTTTAATCAACTGGAGAAAGACAATGGAAATCAAAATATTCGGCCCTGGCTGCGCCCGTTGCACGGAAACGGAAAATCTGGTGAAAGAAATAGCTGCGACCAAAGGCGGAAATATCACAGTGCAAAAAGTATCCGACTTTAAAGAAATGATGGCGGCGGGCATCATGTCTACCCCGGCCATAGCTGTTGACGGCGTGGTGAAATCCAGCGGCAGGGTTCCCGGCAAAGCAGAAATTGCGGCCTGGATTGACAGCGCCTCCGGCTCGGCTGTTCAGGGCACAAGCGGTGGTTGCTGCGGTGAAAACTGCTGACGGATTGATAGAAGCAGATTGTCATGAACTATGGCCCGGATGCGATTCCGGGTCATAGAGCAATTTCACTTTGAAATTGCTCTGGCGGCCGCGGGAGCGGACGCCCGCGCCGAATGAGCGTCCAGACCGCGCTCTGGACGCGAAATGATGGCAGCGCCGCTTTTGAAATTGAATAATTTCAAAAGCAAAATGCTCTCGTTCATTTCCGATCAAGTCGAAACCAGTTCACTTGACGATGGCTCTTTTTGCCAGGTTTCATGTGAATGGAACTCTTGATGATAGTGAAACATTATTTAGTTAATATACTCATCTTGTTAATACTCTTGATGAAAAAACCTCGCGTCGAGGCTCAAAAAACGTACAGCCCGGCTGCAATGCAACCGGGCTGTAACATTCACAGGCCACAGCGTTTCACTGAGCAGGCTAGCCGATATCCCAGTCAAGGCCGAAGGTGTCGTGCAGGATGCGCACAGCCAGCTCCACATATTTTTCCTGGATCAAAATGGTTATTTTGATTTCAGAAGTGCTGATCATCAGAATATTGATGCCTTCCTGGGTCAGTGCGGCAAAAGCGCGGGCCGCAACGCCGGAATGATTGCGCATGCCTACGCCGATGGCGGAAACTTTGGCTACGCTGACGTCGTGCATCACTTCCGAGGCCCCTGTTTTCCGGGCTACTTCCGTCATGATCTCAAGCGTCTGGGGCAGATCCTTGCGCGTGATGGTGAAGGTAATGTCGGTATGCCCGTCAAGGCTGGTGTTCTGGACGATCATATCCACCAGAATGCCTTTTTCCGAAAGCGGGCCGAACACCGCCGCCGCAACTCCCGGCACATCGGGCAGATCCCGCAGGGTTACGCGGGCTTGATCTTTATCGTAGGCAATGCCGGAAACAAGCACAGCTTCCATGCTGGAATCCTCCTGAGTGACAAGAGTGCCGGGATCGTCGCTGAACGTGGAGCGCACGTGCACAGGGACCTTGTATTTTTTGGCAAATTCCACAGATCGGATATGCAGAACCTTGGCCCCCATGCTCGCCATTTCCAGCATTTCCTCATAGGCGACGCGATCCATCTTGCGGGCCGTGGAGCAAATATTGGGGTCAGTGGTATAAACGCCATCCACGTCCGTGTAAATTTCGCATTCCACGGAACCGAGAGCCGCGGCCAAGGCCACTGCCGAGGTATCGGAACCGCCGCGGCCCAGGGTCGTGACCCGGCCGTTTTTCGTGCAGCCCTGAAAACCCGCCACCACCAGAACGTCGTAGTGCTCCAGGTACTGGCGCAGCGCCTTGCTGTCAATGTCCAGAATACGCGCCCGACCGAAATCGTCGTCCGTGGTGATTGGAATCTGGCTGCCCAGCAGGGAACGGGCGCGGATGCCCGCATCTTTGAGCAGCATGGTGAAAAGGCTGATGGAGACCTGCTCGCCGGTGGAAACCAGCATGTCGCACTCCGCCTTGTCAGGGGTGTCCGACCAGGCTTCCGCAAGCGCCAGCAACCTGTTGGTCTCCCCGGCCCTGGCCGAAAGCACGGCAATCACCTTGTTGCCGCGTTGCAAGCCGTTCAGGACTTTTTCACGCACTTTTTTCATGCACTCCAGGGTTGCCACTGAAGTGCCGCCGAACTTTTGTACAAGAATCTTCATGCCTGTATCCATGTGTCCACGATCCTTCACCGAGCAGGCAGGCCGCTTAACCTGCGCATCAAGACATGAGACGGCCGCAAAACACTCAAAACATGTTAGCGCGGGCCGTGAGCGTAAAAATCGCCTTTTGCCCGGCTGTCACGGCAAACGCGTGGCCGGTCCGCCCGGCACAGCAGTGCGAAGTCGTCGCGAAAGGCCGATCTTACGCCTCGCTCTCCGGCCAGACGGCGCGCAGACTGCCCAGAAGAGCCGTTGCGTTGTGGCCGTGGGCCTGCATAAGCAACAGTCTGCTTTCTTCGCACGACTCAAAGGATATGTCCAGATATTCTTCCGGCAGTTCAGCCTCGGGCAGATATTCGGCCCATTCCACAATGGTCAGAACAGCGGGATCGTCCAGCCCTTCCGCAAGCTCATCCGGCAGGGAGGAGCCGCTGCGGTAGAGATCGCAATGCAGCACAGGCGGCGAGGTGGGATAATGGTTGCAAACGGTAAACGAGGGGCTTGCCACTTCCGCTGAAGAGCCGCCGGGCAAGGCTTCGACCAGCGCGCGGGTCAAGGTGGTTTTGCCGCTGCCCAGAGGGCCGCGAAGCAAAAGAGCCCGCAGAGCGGGGCAGGCGGGCAGGCTTTGGGCCAGCCACTGCCCGAGGCGGGTCGTATCCTCAAGCCCTGCCAGTTTCACGACGGCCACGGCAAAATCTCCTGATCCGGTGTGACACGGGCAAGGCGCGCCCGCACATGGGGCAGGGCATCCGCCACTTCCCCGGCCGTATTGCCCCGCGCTGGATAGCGCCTTGCGCAGGCCCGCC
Source organism: Desulfovibrio sp. ZJ200 (assembly GCF_011039095.1). Lineage (NCBI taxonomy): Bacteria > Pseudomonadati > Thermodesulfobacteriota > Desulfovibrionia > Desulfovibrionales > Desulfovibrionaceae > Desulfovibrio > Desulfovibrio sp. ZJ200. The sequence goes on from NZ_JAAKEH010000022.1 coordinate 29,397, forward strand.
CGGCCAGAGCGTGCAACGCCACTCCCATGCCGGCTACGGGCAGGCTGGTTTGCCAGCCCGCCTGACAGGCTGCCAGGAGACCGCCAAGGCAACCGGCAAGCACATCGCCTGATCCGCCCACTGCCAATTGGGGCACGTCATAGGGGCTTGCCAGCAGCGGGCCTTGCCCTTGCCCTGCCAGTGTGCCCGCGCCTTTGAGCACGACCGTGCCCAGGCAGGCGCGGCAGAGCGCGGCCAGAGCCGCGAACCTGTCCGCCTGCACGACCGGCGCGGCGCATTGCAGCAGGGCCGCGGCTTCGCCGGGATGCGGCGTCAGAATGTCGCGCTCGTTGATCTTGCGCAGTAGCGCCGGTTCACGGGCGAGCAGGATCAGTGCGTCGGCGTCGAACACGGCGGGAGGGCGGTTGTCCAAGGCCAGCACAGAGGCCAGAAAGGCGGCGGCCTCCTTGCCCCGGCCCATGCCGGGGCCCACGACCAACGCGCCGCAGCGTTCCAGCAGATTGCCCAGCGTCTCGGGAATTTCCGAAGGCCAGCGACACTGATCCGGCTCTCCCAATGCCAGAGTCATGATTTCCGGCCAGCCGTTTTTGATCTCGGTCACGGAGGCCGCGGGCGCAGCCGCGGTGACCAGCCCCGCTCCGGCGCGCAGGGCTGCTCTGGACGCCAGATGGGCCGCGCCGCCGAGACCGGGCGCGCCGCCGAGCACAAGGACATGGCCGAAACGGTTTTTATAACTTTCCGCCGCGGGAGAGGGCAGAGCCGCCAGACTGCGCCCGTCCAGCAAATACGCGCTGCAAGGACAAGTTTTGCGCACCACGGCCGGAATGCCGATGGCGCGGACATGCAGCGTGCCGGCCCAGGCGCGCGCCCAGGGCAGAATCAGCCCGGGCTTGGCCGCCGCAAAGCTGACTGTGGCGGTCGCGCGCACGGCTATGGGGCAAGGTCTGCCGGTAACGCCGTCGAGCCCTGAGGGAATATCCAGTGCCAGCACAAAGCGGGGCGGGTCCAGGGCATTGAGGCGCTGGACAAGTTCCGCCAGATCCGGCCGCAAATCACCGTTGAAGCCGGTCCCCAACAGCCCGTCGACAATAATTTCCGGCGCTGCCTTCCAGTCCGGCAGATCCGGGCGGCGCAAAAAAGCAAAGGGAACGCCTGTGGCCCTGGCCATGCGGATGTGCCTGGCTGTTGCTCCTGCATAGCTTTTCAACGGCCTGATGTGCCAGACCAGCGGGCGGGCGCCTTCGTCCAGCAGGTGACGGGCGAGACAGGCCGCATCCCCGCCGTTGTTGCCGCTGCCCATGAACAGCCAGATCTTGTGACCGGCAAGATCCGGGATATGTTCCCGCAGCGCCGCCAAGGCGGAGCGCGCGGCATTTTCCATGAGCATGACGTCCGGCAGGCCCAGGGCCACGGAAGCCGCATCCCAGCGGCGCATTTCGGCGGGCAGGGGCAGGGCGGGCAGCATGTCGAAAAAATCGGCCGCAGTGCGCATCATGCCTCCAGAACCACCACGGCCACAGCCGCGAAACGCTCGTGGCTGATGGAAAGGTGGCAATGTTTGACGCCCAACCGGCGCGCCCGGTTTTCGGCCTCAGCCAGCAGGCGTAATTGCGGCGCTCCCTGCGCATCGTGCCCGACTTCGATCTGGCGCGGCCCGATCCCGTTGCTGAAGCCTGTGCCCAATGCCTTGACCGCCGCCTCTTTGGCCGAAAATCGCCCGGCCAGGTAGGCGATAGGACGCGCGGGCAAAGCCGCCAGTTCAGCGGGAGTCAGGATTTTTTCCAGGAACCGGAGGCCGAATTTCCGGTAGATGGCCTCAAGGCGCGCCAGTTCCGTCATATCTATGCCCAAACCCACAATCATAGCCGCTCCGCTGCCGAAGACCCAAGCGCCCGATCGTAGTCTGACGCTTGCCCGCCGCTGAAATTTCGTTTATGCTGATACATTCACTACACCTATTCTGACCCGTTCCCGGCCGGTACGTCAAGCGCGCCCGACTGCCGGGAACGCAGGGGAGCATCATTCATGAAACTGTGCATTATCGGGACAGGCTATGTGGGCCTGGTCAGCGCGGCCTGCTTTGCGGAAATGGGCAATACCGTAACCTGCGTGGACGTCAATCCGGCCGTGGTCGATAAACTTAATGCCGGTTCCGTGCATATTTTCGAGCCAGGCCTTGAGCCCATGGTGCGGCGCAGCCGCGCCGACGGTCGACTGCGCTTCACTACCAGTCTTGAGCAGGGCATTGCCGATGCCGACTGCGCCTTTATCTGCGTGGGCACTCCCCCCCAGCCTGACGGCTCCTGCGATTTGAGCTATGTGCGGCAGGTCGCCTCTGAAATCGGACGGCAGATGCAAAAGGATCTGATCGTAGTGGACAAGTCCACTGTGCCGGTCGGCACGGCCGACAATGTGCGCGCGCTGATTGAAAAGGAATTGGCAGCGCGCGGCCTGAATTTGCATGTAGACGTGGTTTCCAATCCCGAATTTCTCAAAGAGGGCGATGCCATAGCGGATTTCATGAAGCCGGATCGCGTGGTCCTGGGCACGGATTCAGAGCGCGCGGCCGCGGTCATGCGCGAACTTTACGCGCCCTTTGCCCGCACGCGCGAAAAGCTGATCGTCATGGGCGTTCGCAGCGCGGAAATGACCAAATACGCCGCAAACTGCATGTTGGCCACCAAGATTTCCTTTATCAACGAGATTGCCGCCATTTGCGAGCGGGTGGGAGCCGACGTGCGCGACGTGCGCGCCGGCATCGGCTCGGATTCGCGTATCGGCTACCAGTTCATTTACCCCGGCGTGGGCTATGGGGGATCGTGCTTCCCCAAAGATGTCAAGGCGTTGATCCACACTGCGGAAAAGGCGGGGGCCGACCCTCTGCTGCTCACTGCGGTGGAGGCCGTCAATGCCCGCCAGAAACTGCATATGGCTGAGCGCATTCAAGAATACTTCGCGCCGCAGGGCGGGGTCAAAGGCAAGACTCTGGCTCTCTGGGGCCTGGCTTTCAAAGCCAATACCGACGACATGCGCGAAGCCGCTTCCATCAGCATCGTCAAGGCCCTTACGGACGCGGGCATGCGCATCCGCGCTTTTGATCCCGTTGCCGGGGCCAATGCCCGGCGGGTTTTCCAGGGCAATCCGCTGGTGGAAATACTGGACGATCAATATGCCGTCTGCAAGGGCGCGCAAGCCCTGCTCGTGGTGACGGAGTGGAACCAATTCCGCAATCCGGATTTCGAGCGCGTGAAAACACTGCTCACGGCCCCCTTGCTCTTTGACGGGCGCAATTTATATTCTCCTGCATTCATGGCGGAGTGGGGCTTTGCCTACTTCTGCATCGGCCGCCCGGCCGCCTGATTTAGAGCGGTTTGCTAATGAAATTAGCTAAACCGCTCTGGCGACAGCGTTAGCTGGCGCCCGCGCCGGCGGTAGCCGTTAGCAAGCTTTGCTTGCTTGCGCCAGCCGTTGGCGAGTCTGCGAGCCTTACGGATGGCGACAGCGGTTGCGTTGGCTGGCTGCCGCAGTAACCAGTTGCTGTCTTCATCCGTAGCTTCCTTCGTCGCAACGGCTGAAGCCTGGACGCGAAATGATGGCAGCGAAGAAGTGATTGAAAATGAATATTTTCAATCAGAAAATGCTCTAGAGCATTTTCACTTTGAAAATGCTCTGCTGACGCGAAAGCGGCAGCCGCCGCAACGCGGCGTACATTCAGGCGAAAACCGCGTTTTTCGCCTGAATGCCACCTTTGACTTTTATAAAAAGTCAAAGGTAATCTGCTCTAGGATTCCATATCGGGGCCGGGGCAGTTTTTTTGCCTCAGCCCCGAACCGCAAAAGCCCAATACCAGGCCAGAATCGGTACTGCCAGCGCCAGCAGGGCCGCCACTGTCTGCGGCAGCGCGGGCCAGCCGCGCCGCAGCCGCCAGGCCTCGCAGATTCCCAAAGCCAGGCCGCACAACAAGCCGCACACATGCGCCGCGTAGTCGGTGTTTTCCCCTTCCGTGCCCAGCATGGCCAGAAGGGCCGCTCCGGCGGCCACCGGCAGCATGGCTTTGCGCCGCTGTTTCTGCTGGCAGGCCATAAAGCCCGCCAGAATTCCCACCGTTGCGAAGAGGGCCGTGGAAAAACCGATGCTCAGCGTGGCTCGGGGCCGCAGCAATGCCGCCAGCGCGTTGCCCAGTATCCCGCCGAGCATTGTCAACAAGAGGGCGCGGCCCACCCCCGCCACACGGGCCAGCAAGGGCAGAAACAGCGCTCCTGCGGCCACATTGCCCCAAAGGTGGGGCAGACCCGCGTGCAGGGTTAATGCCGTGACCAGCCTGTAGGCCTGCCCGTAAACGCGCAAAAGCACGTTGTCCAGTACGCCCGCGCCAAGCCAGGTGTTCGGCGGCGGCAAAAAATCCGGCGCAGCCCACCACCCGAAGCGCCAGCCGTGCCAAAGGATCAGCGGCAGTAAAAAAAAGATCGCCACAACGCTGTGCGCATGCACGGGCAAAGGCCGCGGCGTTCGATCCTGTGCCGGCTCGGCTTCAAAGCCGCGCAGCTCTGTGAGAGCATAGTGCTCCAGGAGGGGAGGCACATAGATATACTCACGCTTGCGGAACGTGTTCAGCACATAGGGGATGCCGCAGGCGTTCAGCACCAATTGCCAGTCGCGACGCTGCGCATAATCTTTGATGCCGCCGGGGCCCGTAATGTTGCGCCAGAACGACGGCAGAGCACGAGGCCTGCGCCGCATTGCCCAGCGTTGAGCCCCACGCCGAAAAGCTTGCGGTTGAACGCCGCGCATCCGTACCCTCGGTTGATGAACAAAAATGCCTGATCCCCATGTTGCCGCCACGTCGCGCAACGATGTGCCGAACTCAAGGCTGCGCCCAACGGCAAAACCCCAGGGCAGGCGGCACAAAAAAAGCCCCGACAGCGCGCTGGCGGGGCTTGCCTGGCAGCAATAAATTTTTTAGCCCTGCTTGCGGACCACGGGCTTGGTCACCACGCCGGAACGCAGGCAACGGGTGCACACGACAAGCGTGCGCACGCTGCCGTCCGGGAACTGATGGCGCACGCGTTGCAGGTTAGGGTTGAAGCGGCGTTTTGTCTTGATATTGGAATGGCTCACGAGATTGCCGACCTGGGGCTTTTTGCCGCAGAAATCGCATTCCTTGCTCATACTTGTCCTCCGTATATGCAAAAAACAGTTTAGTCCAAATGCGGCAAAACCGTGGCCCGGCGTCATGTAATACCGATTTGCTTAAGGGCGTAACCGCGCGAAAAGTTCATATAGCCAATGCCTTGTGAAAAAGCAAGTTTTTTTCTGGGAGCCGCTAAAGAAAACCGCTTCAGAAGCAGGGCCTCATGATTGCGCCGCGCCCGGTTCCGGCATATACTGAAGCATCTACGCTGGAGGTGCGCATGGCTGTTGTTCACACTGACGCAGGGCATTTGCCCGCTCCCGACAAGCTGGAACACATTCCCGCGCTGATCAGCGCGTATTACACCGAATTTCCCAATCCCGCGGTGGCCGCCCAGCGGGTGGCCTTCGGCACGTCCGGGCATCGCGGCTCTTCGGTGCTGCATACCTTTAACGAAGAGCATATTTACGCCATTACCCAGGCTGTCTGCGATTATCGCAAAGCCAACAGCATTGACGGGCCGCTTTTTTTGGGCGGAGACACGCATGCGCTTTCCGAAGCCGCCTTTCGTTCCGCCCTGGAAGTGCTGGCGGCCAACAATGTGACTGTGCGCATTGCCGCGGGCGGGGCATTTACAGCCACGCCCGCCATTTCCCATGCCATTTTGCGCTGGAATGCGCAGCGCGAAAAAGGCCTGGCTGACGGCATCGTGATTACCCCTTCGCACAATCCGCCCCGCGACGGCGGGTTCAAGTACAATCCCCCCCACGGTGGCCCGGCCGAGACGGCCGTGACCGGCTGGATTGAGGCAAAAGCCAATGAGTACCTTGAAAGCGGCAACCACGGGGTGCAGCTCATGCATTTGCGCGCCGCCTTGAGCTCCTCGCTGGTGGAAGAATACGACTTTACCCGCGCCTATGTGGAAGACCTGCCCAAGGTTCTGAATCTGGCGGCTATTGCGGCCTCCGGGCTTAAACTCGGCGTGGACCCCCTGGGCGGGGCCAGCCTCTCTTTGTGGGAACCCATTGCCGAGGCGTATAAGCTCGATCTCACTGTGGTCAACAAAGAAGTTGACCCCACATTCCGCTTCGTCCCCTGCGACAAGGACGGCAAAATCCGCATGGACTGTTCGTCCCCCTACGCCATGAGCCGCCTTTTGACCATGCGTGAAAGTTTCGATTTGTCCTTTGCCTGCGATCCCGACTCGGATCGTCACGGCATTGTGACTCGCCAGGAGCTGATGAATCCCAACCATTATCTGACCGTGGCCGCCTGGCATTTGTTCCGGTCGCGCGACCAATGGCCCGCGGATTGCGGCATCGGCAAGACCCTTGTGACCAGCGCCATGCTGGACAGAGTCGGCAGGGAGCTTGCCCGCCCGGTTGTGGAAGTGCCGGTGGGCTTCAAGTGGTTTGTTCCCTATCTGCTGAACGGGCGCTGCGGCATGGGCTGCGAAGAAAGCGCGGGCGCTTCGTTTCTTTGCTTTGACGGCAGCCCCTGGAGCACGGACAAGGACGGCCCCTTGATGTGCCTGCTGGCTGCCGAGATTATGGCCGTAGAGCAGGCTTCGCCCAGTGAAATTTACCAAAAGTTGACCGAGCGGCTCGGCGCGCCTGGCTATCAGCGTCTGGATGCCCCGGCAGACGAGCGCATTCGCACACGGCTCAAGGGGATAACCCCGGAAAGCGTTGACCTGAAAACCCTGGGCGGTTCGCCGGTAACCGGGGTCCTGACGCGCGCGCCTGGCAATGACGCGCCCATCGGCGGCGTGAAGGTCATCAGCGAGGACGGCTGGTTTGCAGTACGGCCGTCGGGCACGGAGCCCATCTGCAAGGTTTATACGGAGAGCTTCAAGGGCGAGCAGCATTTGTGCGCCGTGCAAAAGGACGCCATTGCCTTTCTGGAACGGCTGCTGGGCGGCGAGTAGGCTGCCGGTCAGCTGTATTCCCTGATGAGGCCTGTCTCTGCGTTGGTTCTTGCTTTAGCCGCAGGCGCGCGCGGCAGCCATGCCCGCCGCGCGCGTCAGCCGTTGGCGGCTGTGCCGCCTTGCGGCTGACGCTTGCCTCTCAGCTTCGTCAGGCTGCGCTTTTTGCGAAAGGACAAAATTCCTCAATTCAGAGAGAACCCCTGGAGCATGATAAAGGTAACATGCTCTGGGAGAGAAAAAACCTGATAAAGGATGCTGCGAACCCTTCACAGCGCCACGCTTTTTTTCAGAGCCGCCACTTCCGTATCCGTCAGCTCTCGCGCCGTGCCCGGCTTGAGATCCCCCAGAGTCAACGGTCCCTGGCCAACCCGCCGCAGACGCAGAATGGTCAGGCCCAGATCGCGGCACATCCGCCGGATCTGCCGGTTGACGCCCTGGCGCAGCACCATCCGCAGCAGGCTGTCGCCGCCCTGAGTTTCCTTCTTTTCCACCTCCACGGGCAGCAGATTTTCGCCTTCGGCCAGGCGCATGCCGTGGCGCATGGCCTCAAGCGCCGCGGCATCGACCGATCCCCGCACCAGCACTTCATACAGTTTGGGCTGGTGGTGGCGCGGGTGGGTGAGGCGCTGGGCCAGCTCGCCGTCATTAGTCAGCAAAAGCAGCCCTTCGGAAAAATAGTCCAGGCGGCCCACGGGGTAGAGACGCAGATGCCGCAGGGCAGGGGGCAGATAATCCATGACCGTGGAGCGGCCTTCAGGATCGCGTACCGTACAGACGGTTTGCACGGGCTTGTGCAATATGAGATAGCAAAATTCCTGCGCCGCTGAAAGAGCGTGCCCGTCCACAAGCACAGCGTCGTCAGGCAGCACATGACGGGCGGGGTTTTGTTCGATCTGACCATTGACAAGGACCCGACCGGAAAAGATCAGTTCATCGGCCTTGCGGCGCGAGCAATAACCGGCCTGCGCAATGGTTTTGTTCAAACGGGTTCCCGCAACGTCCTGCGGCGGCGGTTCCAGACGCTGAGCCTGGGAAGCGCGGTTTGCAGGCTGGACGGCCTGGCCTGAGGGCCGACCGGCGCGCTGGTGTCGGCGCAACGGGCGCGATGATTTTTGGGACGTATGTTTTTCGGGCATGGCAGCCTCCCTGGACCGAAGAACTATGGTGAAGAAAGAGCGGGGGCGCGTCAAGAGCCACGGCAGCGGATTCCCACGCGCATAAAAGTTTACATAATTATCATTATGGGACATTTATTTGATCCCCGAATACTGCGGGGGAGCGCCTCGCCGCCCTCTCTTTTGAGGCTCGCAAAGCCCGCGCGCTGCATGCGCTTGCCCTTGACCGGGGCTTGCCAGATTGCGCGGCTCTGACGTACAACACCTCTGTGAAGGCGCCATTATTTCCAAGGAGTTTTCATGGGCTTTGCCAACAGCACATGCAGTTTCAGCCGCTTTCGGATTCTGGACCCCGTACCCGCGGAACTCTGGCCGCAAGTTCCTGACAGGCTGAAGCAGTTTGCTTTCCGGGACATAGACGAGATTCCGGAAATGCAATCCCAGGGCTGGACGTCCTTTGAGGACATGCTGGATACGGATTGGGCCTCGGCTCCGCCCCAGAAAGGCGCGTATCTTGTCTTTTCCCTGCGTCTGGATATGCGGCGCATTCCCGCCGGCGTGGTGAAAAAACATCTGGCCCTGGCGCTGCGGCAGGAAAAAGAACGCATGCGCGAGCAAAACAAGACATTTATTTCCCGCGAGCGAAAAAAAGAACTCAAGGAACAGGTTCTTCTGCGTCTGCGCCAGCGTTTTCTGCCGGTGCCGGGCGAATTCAATGTGCTGTGGGCCACGGATAAAAATGAAGTCTGGTTCGCTTCCACCCAGGGGAAGATGATTGACATGTTCCTGGAAGAATTTTTGAAAACCTTCGGGCTGCATCTGGAGCTGTTGACTCCCTATAATCTGGCGGCGTCCCTGCTGGATGAAGAAAGCCTGATCCGTCTGGATCAACTGGAAGCCACACAGTTCGCGCCGTTGAGTTAGAGCGTTCAGCTAATTTCAGTAGCAAAACGCTCTGCTGCGACCGGACCGGATTTGCCCGTGGTGCGCGGGGGGAGCCGGATTGCCCTGAAAAAGCGCGCGCCAGACCGCAAGGAGTGCTTCATTTCATGAATATACCCTATCCCGGCGAGTCCACAGATGCTATTTTGGGTCAGGAGTTTCTGACCTGGCTCTGGTATCAGAGCGATACGGCTCCGGGCGCGTTTACAGACAGCCAGGGCGCGCCCTTTTCCGTTTCCATGGAGCAACGCATTGTGGTTCAGGGCGGGGAAGGCGAAGCCAGGGAGACGGCTTCGGTTTCCGGCTCGCTTTCGCCCTTGCGCGAAGCGCGCTTCGGGCTCGGCACAGGCAAAAAGGTCAGCCGGGCTTTGATTCGCCTGGAAAAAGATGAACTGGCCTTTCAGCTCTCCCTCAAGGCCGAGGATTTCAGCCTGAACAGCCTCAAAACCCCCAAGCTTGACAAGAGCGACAGCGACGAGGAGCCCGATGCCCTGCTGCTGGAAAAATTTTATCTGATGGAAGTGTGTACCGGTCTGCTGGACGCGTTGTACGCCCGCTTTCTGCACGTGCGCCTTTCCGCGGACTGGCCAAAGGAAGTGGCTGATATGCGTCAATGGATGACCCGTACCGAGTGACATGTGTCCGTATGAGCCCTCTGCCCTTCCTGACCCGCCGCCGCTCGCGCCTTGCGGGCATTGCCCTGAACATCGCCGGAAAAACGCTCTGGATGCTTCTGGTGCTTTGGGGCATTACCCTGATCTCTTTCTGGGTCATCCATCTGGCCCCGGGATCGCCCACCGATCTGGAAACGACCCTTAATCCTTTGGCGGGCGAAGCCGCGCGCCAGCGCCTTGAGGCTCTCTATGGCCTGGATCGGCCTTTGTATGTGCAATATTGGGACTGGCTCACGCGCTTGCTGCATTTTGACTTCGGCAACTCCATGTCCGCCGACGCCCGACCGGTATTGACGAAAATTCTGGAGCGCCTGCCGCTTACGGTGGGCATGAACGTGACGGCCCTGGTTCTGACCCTGCTGATCGCCATCCCGGTGGGTATCCTCTCGGCCTGCAGGCAGAACTCCCTGTTGGACCGCACGGTCACGGTGCTGGTTTTTCTGGGCTTTGCCATGCCCTCTTTCTGGCTCGCGCTGCTCCTGATGATGTTTTTCGGCATTGATCTTCAATGGCTGCCCATTTCGGGCCTGACCTCCATGGATTATGCCGCCTTGAGCCCCTGGGGCAAATTCTGCGATCTGGCCCGGCATCTGGCTTTGCCCATTCTGGTGTATACCGTGGGCGGTCTGGCGGGCATGTCGCGCTATATGCGGGCCTGCATGCTGGAAGTGCTGCGCCAGGACTATATCCTGACAGCGCGGGCCAAAGGGCTTTCCCCCAGCGCGATTATCTGGCGACATGCCTTGCCCAACGCGCTTTTGCCGGTCATCACCCTGCTCGGCCTTTCCGTGCCAGGTCTTATCGGCGGCAGCGTGATTATTGAGTCCATTTTCGCCCTGCCCGGCCTTGGGCAATTGTTTTACACCGCGGTCATGGCCCGGGATTATACCATGATCATGGGCAATCTGGTTTTGGGCGCTGTGCTGACGCTGGCGGGCAATGTGCTGGCCGATGTCTGCTACGGGCTGGCTGATCCGCGCATCCGCTCCGCCAGGGAGAAAAACTGATGCTCCCCCGCGTCGTGAAAAAACTGCTGACCCGCCACCTTATGCTTGCGCTGGGCCTGTTCATCGTGCTGGGCGTGTCGCTGCTGGCGCTGTTTGCTCCAGTGCTGGCGCCGTACGATCCTGCGCAACAGCATCTGAACGAAATCTTTGCGCCGCCCTCCTCCCGCTTCTGGCTGGGCACGGATCGCCTGGGCCGGGATGTTCTTTCGCGCCTGCTCTACGGCGGGCGGGTTTCGCTCTGGGTGGGCTTTGTGGCTGTGGGCATCTCCATCAGCATCGGCACCTGTTTGGGATTGATCAGCGGTTATTTCAGGCGCTGGGTAGATGAGGCCACCATGCGCGTGGTGGACATCATGCTCTGCTTCCCTTCCTTTTTTCTGATTCTTGCGGTGATTGCCTTTTTGGAGCCTGATCTTACCAATATCATGATAGTCATCGGCCTGACCTCCTGGATGGGCGTGACGCGGCTGGTGCGCGCCGACACGCTGAGCCTGCGCGAGCGGGAATTCGTGGCCGCGGCGCGCCTGGCCGGCAGCCCCACCCGGCGTATTTTATTGCGGCATATTCTGCCCAATGCCCTTGCGCCGGTGCTGATCACGGCCACGCTGGGCGTGGCCGGAGCCATTCTGGTCGAATCGAGCCTGAGCTTTCTGGGGCTTGGCGTGCAGCCGCCCACGGCCAGTTGGGGCAATATGCTCATGGAAGGCAAGGCGGCCATTGAAACCGCGCCCTGGCTTTCCTTTTATCCGGGCCTGGCCATTTTGGTGACTGTGCTCGGCTATAATCTTCTGGGCGAAAGCCTGCGCGATATGCTGGACCCGAGGCTCAGGCAATAAACCCGGCTTTGCCTTGACGCGTCGATTTTGCTATTTTTTCCGGTGCGCGGGGGCGCGGCAGACGCAAGCCGGGCCCGCGGCGCGTGTTGCGTATTGTTGGCAGCGTCGATTTTATTACGATAAGTTGTTGAAAATATGCTGGAATATCTACGCATCCGCAATCTGGCCCTCATTGAAGACATGGAACTGGATTTTTCGCCGGGCATGAATGTGCTGACCGGGGAAACCGGGGCCGGGAAAAGTTTCGTCCTGAAAGCTTTGGGTTTTCTGCTGGGCGAAAGGCTGACGGCGGATATGGTGCGCCCCGGCGCGCAACGCGCCCAGGTGGAAGCGCTTTTCACCCTCAAGGAGCAGGATCTGGTGCTGCGCCGCGAGCTTTTGGCTGAGACCGGGCGCAGCAGACTCTACATCAACGACGAATTGCGCTCGCAGGAAAGCCTCAGGGAATTGCGCGCGCGCCTGATCACGCATACCAGCCAGCACGGGCAGCAACAGCTTTTGCAGCCCGCTTTTCAGGCCCGGTTGATGGAAAATGCCCTGCCCTGCCCGGAACTTTTGCGGGAGCGCGACGGCCTGCTCGATCGCTTGCATGAAATTGCAGCCAGGCGCGAGGCGTTGCAGGAAAAACAGGCCGGTCTCGCGGAGCGGCGGGATCTGCTTGAAATGCAGCAGCAGGAAATAGATAAAGTATCACCTGAAGAAGGAGAGGAAGAACAACTTGAAGAATTGCGCGCCAAGTCCCGCTCAGTGGAGCATCTGCGCGAAAATTATGAAAATGCGCTGGAATTGCTGCACGGCGGCGACAATGTGGGCCTTCTGGATCTTCTGGGCAGTTTTGAAAAACTCATCCATGCCATGAGCCGCGACGACCCGGCGCTCACCCCTGACGCCGAAGCCGTGTCCGCCCTGCGGGAGCAGCTTTCGCATCTGAGCGGCCATCTGCGCCGCCCGCCCCTGCCGGATGAAGAAATGGACATGGACAAGATCGAGGCGCGCCTTTTTGCCCTGGCTCAGCTCAAACGAAAACTGCGCCGCAGCCTGCCGGAAATACTCTCCTTGCGCGAGGAAATCACCGAGAATCTTTCCTTTCTGGATGTCTGCGGCCTGGATCTTTCGCGCCTCGCCAAAGAAGAGTCCGCCCTGGCGGAAAAACTCGCGGCAGTCACGGCACGGATCAGGCCTTTGCGCCGTGAATCCGCGGCCGCCTTTGCCCAGAACCTTGAGAATGAATTGCGCGGCCTGGGGTTTTCCGAACAGGTCCGGGTTATTCCGGACTTTGTCGCGCATGAGCTCTGGCCGGGCATCAACGACGAGAAGGTGCGCATTCTCTGGGCTCCCAATCCGGGCCAGCCTCCGCAGCCGCTGGATCGGATTGCCTCGGGCGGCGAGCTTTCGCGTTTTCTGCTGGCGCTTACCAGCGTGCAGCCCAGCGCGGAGAGCGCCACATATATTTTTGACGAAGTGGATGCCGGCGTGGGCGGGCTCACGCTGAACAAGCTGGCCGAAAAACTCTATGCTCTGGCCAAAAAGCGCCAGATGCTCCTGATCACCCATTGGCCGCAACTGGCCGCGCGGGCGCAGAAGCATTTTCAGATCAGCAAGGTCGTCAAAGAGGCCGCGACCTTCACGCTGTGCACGCCGCTTGACGGGTCCGCGCGCTACGCCGAACTTGCCCGCATGGCCGGGGGCGGGGCTCAGGGCGAAGCCCTGGCGCGCTCTTTGGCTGATTGATTTTTCCTTTTCTCCCGCACCGCCGCTCTTCCCCGTATTTTCAAGGCAATTTTTGCCCATGCGAAGGGGGAGCAGGCTTTTAGCGCCGCCGAGTCCGTCTCTTGACGGCCGCGTCACAATTTCCGTTTTCCGGCTCAGTGCCACCCCTGCCTTTTCAAACTTGCAAAATATCTGAATATTTTCTAGACATTTTCAAACAAGAGCCTGCCGGCGCTGCTTCTGGCATCCATTTTGCTTACGTCAGGGCAACGCGCCTCACGGAAAAAATGACCGTGGTTTTGTACGCGCTTGGAAATGAAGAGGACTCATTTTTGGGGTGATACGGCATCCGCGCCATCCGCCTCGGGGCTGCTCCGGGGAGACGGCAAGGATTGAAACGACGCAAACGTGAGTGGAGGATACTGTGAATACCGACAGCCACAACCAGCTCGCCAGTATGGTCCACATGCAAACCGGCGTTCAGGCGATCCGCGGCATTGCCGCTCCCGATCCGGAAACGGCCGCGCTGTCGGAACTTGCGGACGACGCGGCCCGCATGCTGCGCATGCTGTCGCGCAATGGGCAGGAGCTTTCAGAGGCCCTGGAAGCCCGCCTGGACTGTTTGCAGGAATCCTTCATGGAACTTCTTAACAAGCAGATGGCCGCGGGCACGCTGAAAGGTGAAACCCGGCTGCATCTGTACCTTTCGCCGGAAGGCCGGCTGGTGGTGGAAGGCGAAGACGGCGATGCCGAAAAATTATGCGAGCTCATTGCCGGCGCCCCTGTATTGCAACGCCGCTTTCAGGAGCTGGCCCGTCTGGCTTTGCTCTCTCGCGGCGTGGAAGTGGCGCGGCAGGCTCATGACGCTCTGAAGAGCCCGGAAAGCTCGCCGGAAAACCCGCTTTTCGGGCGTTACCACATGTGCCTCAAGGGTTCCCTCTCACATTTCTATGTGCGTTGAGCTTGCCAATCCCGCATAAACAGCTTACTATATGCAGTATTCCCAATAAGGGGGCGCACTGGTTTCGACGGGGACGTAGAAACCGGAGTGGCAGGCCGAGGCGCCGCTGGCCTCGTAAAAAGCGGCAACAACAGTAATTGCCAACAACGATTACGACTACGCTTACGCTGCCTAAAAACAGATAAGCACTGACCGCAAAGCCGGTCGCGCTGCCCGGGACCACGCCTGATAATCCCGGTCGGCGACATGTATCAGGCTGGCGAAAACCGGCGCTCGCCGGGGTTTTTCGTGAGATGTTACCGGCGGGCTTGTTGTAGCGCGCCTGGTCCGGGGCTACCGATACAACGAGATATAATCCTGACCTAAGCCTGTAGATGCTTCGCGTGGAATGTTCGCGGACGGGGGTTCAATTCCCCCCGCCTCCACCATCAGTTCATCCGGCAACAGCCATTTGAATCCCGAAAGTCAAGCTATTCAGCGGACTTTCGGGATTTCTTTCTCCAGCTTCATCCAGCCAGGGACAGGGAAGTCCGCAAACTTTTGGTACCTTTTTCCCGAAAAAGGTGCCATATGCTGGAAGAAGGTACCATTAAGGTACCATTCCACAGGAGTTTGAAAAATGGCAACAAAAACACAATCTTTGGAACTCGTTATCAGAAACGCCCGGGGCGTGCGGGGAGACGTGCAGGTCATCCGTTGCGGGGCCGGGCTGGAAATGTGGATTTCGGTCAATCAGGCCGGCACCACCATGAAAAAATGGGTCTTGAGATACAGCGACGCCGCGGGCAAGCGCCAGAAAGTTCGCATGGGTTCGTACCCGGAGCTGACGCTTGCAAAAGCCCGCGCCACCGCCGAAGATTTGAAGGAAAAGGCGAAAGCCGGTCTCAAGCCCGCACGGGAGAACGCCAAAAAACAGGTTTCGCCCATCCCTCGCACCTTTGAAAGCGTGGCTCTGGCCTGGCTGGAGAAAAAAACGCCGGAGTGGGATGACGCTCACGCCAAGCGCCAGAAGGAGCGCCTGACCGGCAACATTTTTCCCGCCTTCGGAGATATGGATATCAACGCCATAACCATGATGCACATCGACAAGGCTCTGGGCGTTGTCATCAAGCGCGGCGCGCGGGAAACCGCGCAGCGCATCTGCTCCATCCTCATCAATATCTTCGAGTATGCCGATCTCATGGGCCTTCTGGAAAATCCGGTCATCATCAACAGGCTGACGCGGTATCGCAAGGAAATGCCCAAGCCCCTCGCCAAACGGCATTTGTACAGGGAAATGTCGGAAAGGGAAATCGGCCTCTTGTTAAAAGCCCTTGAGGATTTCAAAGGCAGATGGACATTGCAGACGAGTGTCGCCCTGCGACTGGCTCCTTACGTCATGCTGCGTCCTGCGGAAATCTGCGAGGCGAAGTGGGAAGAGATCAATCTGGAGACAGCCGAATGGTACATTCCCGCATC
Source organism: Desulfovibrio sp. ZJ200 (assembly GCF_011039095.1). NCBI lineage: Bacteria > Pseudomonadati > Thermodesulfobacteriota > Desulfovibrionia > Desulfovibrionales > Desulfovibrionaceae > Desulfovibrio > Desulfovibrio sp. ZJ200. Next base: position 45,158 of record NZ_JAAKEH010000022.1, read on the forward strand.
CAGAATGAAAATGTCTCGCGACCATATCGTTCCCCTGCCCCGCCAGGCTGTGGAGCTGTTTTTGGAAATACGCCCCTTTTCAGGAGCTAACACCTATGTGTTTCCATCTCCGAGAAAGCCGAATACGCCCATTTCCACAGCGTCCCTGATTCAGGCCATCAGACGCATCGGCTACGCTTCCACAAGAGAGGAAGGAAACAGCTTTTGCACACATGGATTTCGCGGCATGGCATCAACAACCCTGAACCAGCATCCGAAGTTCCAGCATCTGAAACATGACTGGATAGAGATGCAGCTTGCCCATGTTCAGACGGATAAGGTCAGAGCGGCCTATAACATCCTTTCGCCACGTTCCTATCTGCTGGAACGGCGAAAAATGGTACAGGAGTACGCAAATTATCTTGACAGCCTGCGCATGAATGCTGTCCAATCTTCAACAATGAGCCAATGTGTGGATATGCCCACACAAAAAGACCTATCGCAGCCAACAGAAGGATTTGCTTCATCTGCTTTGGATATACCCACTCTGATCGGCACCATAAAGCACAATAGTCAGATTACCGTCATGGATACCGGCTGGAGTGAGGAACAGAAAAACAGAATGAGGCAGTTTGGTTATGATGATATGGACATAGTCCGGGCATGGTACAACTGATCACAGTCAAAAAAGAAAAAAACGGCGGGTCTTGTGCTGTGGAATGCGATTTCTGATCCGCACGGCCCGCCGGCCAATCTCCACATGCCGGGCGGCAGCACGCCACCCGGCATATTCATTCCCCTATGTGTGTCATCTCTTCCGGTAAAGGGATGCCTCCCCATAAAGCCTGTTCGGGGAAATCCTGAAATTCAGGCGCTACGCAGCTGCATACTTATGACCGTCCCCCCTGGAACGACTTACAGTATTTGATTCATTTTTTGCAGAGCGGAAACCTGTTCCTCACATTTTTCGCGGAAGGGGAAGATACGGTCAGGTCGGTCGTTGTTTCACGAAGTCTACACATGGTTGACTTGGCGATGGCTCTTTTTGCCAGGTTCCATGTGAATGGAACCCTGGATGACATTAAAACATTATTTAATTAATACTCTCTCTTTTTTAGATAATAATTTTTCTGTCTCATTTTTGTCTGAAAGTATTACCTCAAATTCTTTCAATTTTTTTTTTGGTCTATTTCGTTAGTTTTCATAATTTCATGCCCCATATAAATATGTAGATAATTATTGATGATTCATATGTGAAAGTGCTTATCCTTGTACTACATGATGTTGCTGCGCGGGTATCACCGCCAGCCGCATTCCCATAGCTCCGAGAATAGCCTTAAAATTCCTGAGTTCGGGATTCCCCGTTGGAGAAAGTGTGCGGTAGAGAGTTTTGGGATTCAGGTGTGCCGTTTCAGCAATGTTCTTCATACCATAGGCAGAGGCAATACGGCGCAATGCCAGCATAAGCTCTTCCTGTGTGCCGTCCTCAAGCACGGCATTCAGGTATTCCACTGCATATTTATGGTCGTTCTTAAAGCTTTCAATAGTGGCTTCTTCGTGGGAAATATAGGGAGCACCCATACATTCTCCTTACTTGTCCGTCAGAGCTTGCTCATCAGGGCTTGTTTATCCGGCGCAAAAAGTCGGCGCGGCAGGCGACTGCCCGGCTGATATCGGCATCCTGCGTCTGTTTGTCGCCGCCGCATAGCACAACCACAAGCTGCCCTTGATGCTGAAAGTAGTAGACGCGATATCCCGGCCCGAGATCGATGCGCATTTCATACACGCCGTCACGGCAAAATTTGTGGTCGCCAAAGTTGCCGGCGGCGGCGCGGTCAACCCTGCGCAAAATGGCAACTTTGGCGCGTGTGTCCCGCAATCCGTCCACCCACCTCTGATATATGTCAGTGCCGTCTTCTGTGCGGTAGTGGATGATTTCCATGGGAATATAGTAGCTTTTAAGCGAAATAAGTCAAGACTGCTTTTGAGTTTTCCGGGCAAGCGCTGCCAGTTTTTCTGCCCGTTACCACAGCTTTGGTTCCTGGCGGGGGGGGGCTGTGTCTGAGTACTTTACGGGTTACGCCCGCCGTAAACGCGACACGGCCAAGGAACTGCTCGCCAACGACATTGACCCCGGCGCACAAAAAAAGGCCGCCAAGGAAAAAGCTGATGCGGCGGCCAAAGAGCAGGCGCTGACCTTGCCGCTTTGCCGCACCTGCGGCTATATCGTCTTCAATCCGACTGACGGCCTCAAGGAAGTCCTCAAGCCAATCCAGACAAAGCTTTACGCCACCCTCACCGATCCCGCAGCCATTGGGCATCTTTTGCGCTGCATAGACGAATATCAGGGCGGAGCCGTTGTCGGTTATGCGCTCAAGATACTGCCCTATCTTGCGCTTCGGAGCGCCGAGCTTCGCGGCGGCAGGTGGTCGGAGATTGATCTCGACAAGGCGCTCTGGATTGTGCCCGCCGCCAGACGGGAAAATGCAAAGGACGGCGGCGGCATGAAGATGCGCATTGCTCATGCCGTGCCCTTGCCCACCCAGGTGGTAAGGCTTTTCCGCGAATTGCATCTGCTTACCGGCACCGGCGAACTCTGCTTTCCGGGACGGCATTCAGCTTCACGGTGCATTTCAGACATGGCGCTTTTGAACGGTATCCGCCGAATGGGCTTCAGCAAGGAAGAAATGACCATCCACGGTTTCCGCGCCATGTTCTCCACCATCCTGAACGAGAAAAAGCTGGACTGGGGCTTTGACGGCGACATCATCGAGGCCCAGCTTGCCCATAAGGAGCAAAATACCGTTCGGGATGCTTACAACCATGCGTCATATCTGGAGAAACGAAGGGAGCTGCTTCAGAGGTGGGCCGATTATCTGGACGAATTACGCGGGCAAAGTGTGTCCAATACATTGGAATAGTTGAATAAGGAAAACATAATTCAGGTTTATGGCAGGGCTTTGCGGCGTCATGGCTGCAAGGCTCTGCTTTTTTATTCGCACAAAAATTTTTTCAGGAAAAAACACTTTTTTGTACATCTCCATCAAACTGTAATGGACAGTATAAAACCACATCATACTGTCGTGTATCTCTTCAAACTATGTGGATTTATTGAATAAACATGCTATAAAACTCCGTAATCAACCCATTCATACGGAGTTATCGCCATGACATCAGATATACCCTCCACTGGTTTTCTTCGTCTTCCGCACATTCTGAAGCTTTTCCCCATCAGCAAAAGCGTGTGGTGGAAAGGCTGCGCAACAGGGCGTTATCCCAAGCCCTTGAAACTCGGCCCGCGCACTACGTCTGGCGCGTCGAGGACATCAAAGAACTTATCGAACGCCTGGGCAACGGTGAAAACAATACCAGGTAACTGAAAATCGCGTGGGCATGGTGGGCATGTGGGCGAAGCAAGGAATACCAAGGGAAAATCGCGCCCACATTTTCAAAAACAGCCTTTTTCAAAAGTGGGCATGTGGGCGCGGGGTGGTTTTTCCGCCCAGATGCCCACATTCGCAAAAACGACATTTTTTAAAAGTGGGCGGAGAAAGACGTTGATATTGCTTGCTTCGCCCCTGTGCCCACCTCGCCCACATAAAAAACAATGGGAGAGAGAAATATGTCACTCCTCGTTTCCCTTTCCCACTTGTCCCGCACGACCGGCGACAGTGGCGACAGCGGCGGCAAGCCAATAGCACCAAGGCTTTTCCCGTCGCCAGTACGGAAAAAGTAACTGGTGACACTGGCGACAGACTGGAGACTGTTGTCGCCACTTTTTTCCCTGTCGCCAGAGCGAAAAACGCGATCGGCAACAGGGAAAGCGTTGATACTCCTGGCCTGTCTCCAGTGTCGCCGCTGTCGCCATAAGAAAGTATCATAGGAAAAAGGCTATGTCCTTTCTCGTTTTGCATATGGATAAATTCAAGAAAGACGCCGTTCGCGGCATCCAGTCGCACAACCGGCGCGAACGCGAAAGCCATTCCAACCCCGACATCGACTACAGCCAAAGCGCCGGAAACTACGATCTTCATTAATCCGCTTCGGCAAACTACGCGCAGGCCATTCAGAATCGCATTGACGATCTGCTTATGGTCAAGGCTGTGCGCAGGGACGCCGTGCATCTGTGCGGTCTGATTGTCAGTTCCGACACATCCTTCTTTACCCGAATCGGCAAAGACGAAACCAGACGCTTTTTTGAGGAAGCCGCAGCTTATCTCACAGATTTTGTCGGCAGGGAAAACGTCATCTCGGCAATGGTTCATACTGACGAAAAAACGCCGCACATGCACTTTCTTCATGTGCCGGTGACGTCGGATGGGCGTCTCTGTGCCAACGACATCTATACCCGCGCCAGTCTGAAAAAGCTGCAAGCCGACTTGCCCGCCCATCTGCAACGCTGTGGCTTCGACATCCAGCGCGGCGTCGAACAGAAGCCGGGAGCAGCGAAAAAGCATCTGGATACGCGGGAGTTCAAACAGCAGCAGGAGGCCCTCGACGGTCTGCGGAGCGAGGCTGATGCTGTAGTGGCTGAAAGACAGAAGCAGGAGGAAGTCTTGCAGGAACGTCTGCAATTCATAGAACGACAGGAACGCGAGCAACAGGAAGCGGAGGCCCGCCAGCAGTCCGAGCGCGAGCGGCACATCCGGCAAGAGCTGGAAGCCGTGCCGCAACACCGTCGCTCAAGGATGCGCTGACCATCCGCCGGGAATCTCGGCTCAGGGTCGAGCCATAGCACATTATGCTTTCTGCGAAAGCAAATGTGCAAGCGTGCCGCTTGACCGCCAAAGGCAAAAGACAAAACCGGGGACATCTCCCCGTCAATCACAGGAGAAAACACCATGACTATCACAGCCAGCCAACTGAAAGAAATCCGGCAGGAGTTTGCCCACCTCAAGCCCGCCACCGTCACGCTGGACGGAAACCGCGCCATGACCGTGAAGCAGTCCATTTTCACCCTTGCCCCGACGCTGGAGCGGATGAAGAAGCGCGGCTTTGACACACAGGAGCTCGTCGAGAAGCTGCACGAAAAAGGGATCGAGGTGAAGGCCCAAACCTTGACCAAATATCTGACCGAAGCCCGACGGCAACGGGAAGGACGGAAAGCCCAAAAGCAAGACACGCCCCCGCCCGCCTCAGCCACGGCGAAGGCCCCAGCCATACCCCCCAGCCCCGCACAGAACAATGACAGGCCCAGGCCGCTTTGGAGGCCGAACCTTCCCCCCGATCATCCGCAAAACCATCGGTGAGATCAACTGTGAACCGATGCAAAAGGACAACCCTATGGAACAGACTTACGGCTACATCCGCGTATCCAGCGTGGATCAGAATGAAATCCGGCAGCGCATCGCCCTGGAACAGCAGGCCATACCACCCGACCGCATCTTCATGGACAAGATGTCGGGCAAGGACTTTCAGCGGCCGCAATACCAGGCCATGCTCAAAAAGCTCAGGCCCGGCGATCTGCTCTGCATCACCAGCATTGATCGGCTGGGCAGAAACTATCAATATCCTGTTCAACCGGGCCACCAACGACATAGCCGTGCAGGATACCGAGCGGGACATGGGCGCGGCCCTGCGTGGGGCGGACGTTCATTCCCTGGCCGCAAAACTGCCGGACATTCCCCCGGACAGTCCTGCGTTCTTTCCCTGCATGGCCGCTGAAATGCAAGACGTTCTGCCGCTTGCCCGGCGCAATGTGTCCCGTTTCGTGCGTCATGCCGCCAATGTGGGCCGGATGCTGGCCCGGCTTCATGTTCACCTGCCCATCGTGGCCACGCCGGACGGTACGGTCATCAACGGCGTGGGCAGACTGGAGGCCGCCGCCCGCAAGGGCCGGAAGGAAATAGCTGTGGTCACGCTGGACGAAGAGCGGGCCGAACTGGCGCGCGCCATGCTGAACCTTTTGAGCATGGACTTCCGCTTCACGGGCGACAATGCCGATTTTCTGCGCTACGGCGCGTTTCGGCGGAAATGGCTGCATCGCACCTATCTGGGTCGGGCGTTCGCGCTGCCGGTGTATCGGCACAAGCGGCTCTCCGATGTCCGGCTGGATGCCGCCTTCATGGGAAAATGGAAGGCCGCCTGCGGGGAAAGCGTGCTGGACTTCGGTTCAGGACAGGGCGACGAAGCCCGGATGCTCCGGGACGCGGGCATCCGCGTGACGGAGTTTGAGCCGTATCCCGCTGACGGCGACACGGTAAACAGGGAAAAGGGGCGCGCTTCGGCCATGGGCTTTCTTTCCGCCGTGCGGGCGGGCACGCCATTCAGCGCCATTTTCGTTTCCAGCGTGTTGAACAGCGTGCCCTTCCCGGAGGACAGGGAACACATTCTGCGCATTGTGGCGGCCCTGTGCGGCCCGGAAACACTGGTATGCGCGGCGGCGCGCGGAACCAAAAGCAGCTCGTGGGGCTGGTTCACGGAGGGCGAAGCCTCAAGCGAACGGGCATCCAGGGCGTGCAACTTCCCGCTGGATATGGAAAAAGGCGTCATCCTGGGGGATATTGCCACGGCTCCCAAGGCGCAGAAGTTCTTTGAGGAAGCGGAATGGCTGGAACTGTGGAGCCGGTATTTCGGCTCCGTTGAGGCCGGATTGTCCGCTTTGAATTTGACCTTCCGTACCCGGACGGGCAGCGCATGGGGCTTGTCCGCCTGGCTCTCAAGTCGTTTTCCCATCGGCTCGGCTTGTCTTTGGAGGACGTATGAGCCAGGGGCGCGACTGGACGTTTCACGGCTTCGCCGGGGAATTTGACGGCCATGTGCGGGAACAACTGCCCTGGTATGAGCTGGCCAGCGCCGCCATGGGGCTGATAGCCCGGCAATATCTCCCGAAAGAGGGCAAAGTCTATGACCTTGGCGCGTCCACGGGCAACGTGGGCCGTGTGCTTGCTCCCACGCTTGAGGCGCGCTGCGCGCGGCTGACGGCGCTGGATGAATGCCAAAATATGGTGGAGGCGTACAACGCGCCGGGGCGGGCGTTGCGGGCTGACATAACCCGGTTCGACTACAAGCCCTTCGACGTGGCCGTGGCCTTTCTGGTGTTCATGTTTCTGGCCGTTCCCGCCCGCAGGAAGCTGCTGGCCCGCCTGCGGCAGCAGCTACGCCCCGGCGGGGCCATCATCGTCTTTGACAAGCTAGAGCATTTTGCTTTTAACTTTTTACATAGCCACAGGATTTAAACCATCCTTCAGCGTCTTTTTGTGTGATACAACTTAATGCTTTTCCAATGGACTTGTACAGTTCATCACATGTTTTTGCTTTCATACCCCGAAGTAATTGTTTCACTTTGCTCCACATCTTTTCAATGGGATTTAAATCCGGGCTGTATTCTGGAAGGAAAATATACTTGCAGCCTTTTTCCCTTATCAAGTTTTGGGCGGTTTTTGATTTATGGACATTCAAATTATCCATTATAACAACATCGTTAGCTTTAAGCGTTGGAAGAAGAAATTTTTCAATATAAGCATTGTACATTTTTCCATCCAGTGCCCCATCAAAAACAACACTGCAAGTCTCTCCCGTTACCCGGATTGCTGAAAGTATGCTTATCCTTTCCCAACGTCC
>NZ_JAAKEH010000023.1:0-51058 GCF_011039095.1 Desulfovibrio sp. ZJ200
AAGTCCGGTCTTGTGTTTGATGACGCTTTGGTTGAAACTTTGCATCGGGAACTCCTTGGGCATGACGCCCGGTTGATGGGTTGCTTACACTTCCATCAAAACGGAGTTCCCTTTCCTTTTCAAGGGGGTACTGTCAGATCAAGTCGAAACTAGAGCACGTAAGGACATGTCCGGCACGAGAATATCCACGTGCTTTTCCCGTGTCAGTACGCGCCATTGCTCCAGAATCTCCTCATAATTTCTGCCCAGTCGATCGATGCTGGTGATGCAGAGCAGATCGCCGGGCCTGAGCTTTTTGAGCATGGCCTGGTATTGCGGCCGCTGAAAGTCCTTGCCCGACATCTTGTCCATGAAGATGCGGTCGGGCGGTATGGCCTGCTGTTCCAGGGCGATACGCTGCCGGATTTCATTCTGATCCGCGCTGGATACGCGGATGTAGCCGTAGGTCTGTTCCATAGGGTTGTCCTTTTGCATCGGTTCACAGTTGCTCTCACCGATGGTTTTGCGGATGATCGGGGGGAAGGTGCGGCCCCCAAAGCGGCCTGGGCCTGTCATTGTTCTGTGCGGGGCTGGGGGCTATGGCTGGGGCCTTCGCCGTGGTTGAGGCGGGCGGGGGCGTGTCTTGCCTTTTGGCCTTTCCGGATTCTTTCAGCCGTCGGGCCTCGGTCAGATATTTGGTCAGGGTTTGGGCCTTCACCTCGATCCCCTTCTCGTGCAGCTTCTCGACGAGCTCCTGTGTGTCAAAGCCGCGCTTTTTCATCCGCTCCAGCGTCGGGGCGAGAGTGAAAATGGCCTGCTTTACGGTCATGGCGCGGTTTCCGTCCAGCGTGACAGTGGCGGGCTTGAGGTAGGCAAACGCCTGTCGGATTTCCTTCAGTTGGCTGGCTGTGATGCTCATGTTCTTTTCTCCTGTGATTGACGGGGCGTGACCCCGGTTTTGTCTTTTGCCTTTGGCGGTCAAGCGGCACGCTTGCCCACGACTTCCCGCAGGGAAGTATAGAGCATTTTCACTTTGAAAATGCTCTGCTGACGCGAAAGCGGCAGCCGCCGCAACGCGGCGTACATTCAGGCGAAAACCGCGTTTTTCGCCTGAATGCCACCTTTGACTTTTATAAAAAGTCAAAGGTAATCTGCTCTAGTGGGCTATGGCTCGACCCTGAGCCGAGATTCCCGGCGGACGGTCAGCGCATCCTTGATCTCCGGCGTTGCGGCACGGCTTCCCGTTCCTGCTGGACGTGCTGTTCACGGGCTTCTTGCCGGGCCTCCGCTTCCTGACGCTCGCTCTGGCGTTGGAGCAGCTCGGCCCGCTTGCGATTCAGGAAGTCGAGATGCAGGGGCCGGATTTCCGGCAAACGCAAAAATTCCAGAAACCCAGCCATGATCGCGTCCGCTTTTTCCAATTGGGACCCCAGCGATTCTTTTTCCTCATGGCTTTGCTTTCTGTGGGCCGCGTATTCCCCTTCAAGCCGCGTCTGCTTTTGGCGCAACGCTTCCGCTTCCCGTTGCAGATTTTCCATCCGCGTTTGGGTGATGTGCTTGACGGCAAGCGCCTTTTTCTGTTCGGCAATGAGAGCGGACGCTTTTTGCAGGATGGATTGGTAGTTGAAAACGGTGGCCTTCGGGAGCGAGAACTCCTCCTGAAGAATTTTTTCCGCTTCTTCGGCCTGCCGCTCATGCTCTTCAATGCTCTTTTTCAGCTCTTCTTCACGCTGCTCCAATTCGTCGATAGTTTTCTGGAAACGTTGGGCCATCTCTTCAGATTCTTGAATCAGTCTGTTCAGGGCCTCCTGTTGCTGTTTGAACTCCCGCGTATCCAGATGCTTTTTGGCTGAGCCCGGCTTTTGCTCGACGCCGCGCTGGATGGCGAAGCCACGGCTTTGCAGATAGAGCATTTTCTCTTTGAAAATGCTCTGCTGACGCGAAAGCGGCAGCCGCCGCAACGCGGCGTACATTCAGGCGAAAACCGCGTTTTTCGCCTGAATGCCACCTTTGACTTTCATAAAAAGTCAAAGGTAATCTGCTCTAGGCGGGCAAGTCGGCTTGCAGCTTTTTCAGACTGGCGCGGGTATAGATGCTGTTGGCGCTGAGCCGTCCGTCCGGCGTTACCGACACATGAAGGAAGTGCATGTGCGGCGTCTTTTCATCCATGTGTACCATTGCCGAGATGACGTTTTCCCTGCCCACGAAGTCGGTCAGAAAGGCCGCCCTCTCCTCGAAAAAACGCCTGGTTTCTTCGGCAGTGAGTGTGTCAAAAAATGCCGTGTCGGAACTGACCACAAGCCCGCATAGATGCACAGCGTCCTTGCGCACAGCCTTGACCAGGAGCAGATCGTCAATGCGATTCTGAATGGATTCGGCATAATTGGCGGACGGATTTTCACATAGATCGTAATTTCCGGCGCTCCGGCTGTAATCAATGTCAGGGTTGGAATGGCTCTCACGTTCGCGCCGGTTGTGCGACTGAATGCCGCGAATAGCGTCTTTTTTGAATTTGTCCATATGCAGGACGAGTGTGGACATAATGAAACTTCCTTAACCTGTAAGAAACAGGTGTACCGCTGTACCGGCGCTTAAGCAGCGGTACAGCGGTACACCTCCAACCGGCCTATTTTGAGCAGGCTTCCAATCTCTTTTTCAGTCGCTGAATCGCGCCCTTCGATTTGCCCATTTCCTCGGCGCAGTCGCGGATGCTGTAGCCTTCGCCAAGCAGCCTTTTCAGCTCCTCCAGTTCCACATCCTCAATTTCCCGAACCTGCCAATGCAGAGCGTTGCCCTCGGTAATCAGGTTGGCCTCAAAAGGCTTGGCGTCGTCGCCGAGAATGCCTCTGGCCTTGGTCAGATGAACCTCAAAACGCGCGCCTTCGGCCATTGCGTATTCCTTTGGTCTGCGGAGGCTGATGACCGTATCCATAATGTCCTCTTTGGCGCTGGTGCCGCGCTGGTCGCCGGACTTTCCGGCGTGGTGAATCAGGAGAACCGTAATACCCCTGCGACGCAGATCCAGAAGCCACGCCTGCATAGCCTGCCAGGACTGCGATTCGTTTTCCTTGCCCGTGCGGCAGAGTGTGACGATATTGTCCAGCACTACCATGTCCACGCCTTTCAGGAGAGGCTCAATCATGGCCTGCCCGTTGGGCGTGGACAAATCCGGCATGGCGCACGGCTGCAAGTCCGGCGTGATAAGTGAAAGGTTTTTCAGCGCCTGCGGCGGGATGGCCATGCCGCCCACCAGTGAGGACAAACGGCTCTGCATGGATGTGGCTGGCATTTCACCGTCCACATACAGCGTCCGCTTGGGCATGGGCGCGCGCCAGTTGAACACCGCGCCGCCGGAGGCGACAGCCACGGCCACACTCAGGGCGGCAAAGGTCTTGCCCACGCCTCGCGGAGCGTAAAGGATGCCTATCCCCTGAACCGGCAAAATGGGCGATAGAAGATAACCCCGGTCGGGTATCTGCATGGATAGGAACTCGCTCATGTCCAAGGCAACAAGGCCATGCTGTTTGGTCAGGGCTGCTTCCAGTTGCGAGCGGACGGCTTCAATGCCTTCAATCTGGTGAAGATCATTGAAATCAGTGCCGTTGCCACTGGTGAAATTGGGGAGCACAAGTTGAGCATTTGCAACTCTGGCCGCTTCTTCGCCTTTCTTGCGTCCGGCTTCGTCATTGTCGCCGCAGATAATGATTGGTCTGTCTGGAAACCGCTCTTTTGTGGTTCTGGCAACTGTTGGAAAATTTATTGCGGAAAAGGCCACACAGACCGTCCAGCCCGTTGCAAGAAAGATGCTTGCGCCAGTGGCAAAGCCTTCGCAGATGGCTATCGGTTTTTCCGGTCGGCCCTGAATGATGAATTGACCGCCAGACACCTTGCCACCCGTGAGAAAATACTTGGTTCCATCGGGATAGATGCGTTGCAGGCTTTGCAGATTGCCTGCGGCATCCAAAACAGGGATAAGCAACGCACCATCCCGCGCCTGCCGTATGCCTTCCAAAGCCGGAATGCCCTTGCGCCGCAGGTAAGGATGATTGGGGTCGCACGCTCTTGCCGAAGTCCAGTCCTGTCTGGCCTGTTGGGCTGCTTCCGCATGGCGTCTGGTACATTCTTCTTCCCGCTGTCGCCGGATGGATTGCTGGCGCTCCCGCCATGCGGACATCTCCGCAGGGGAAAGCGTCTGTTTTTCCTCGGCGCAGAACGTGCCCTGATCGTCGGTTTCCCAGTTGCACCACCAGAGCGTGGCCGGTTTGTCCAGATGGGCGATATACGCGCCGTTCAGCTTGCGCGGCTTGCTTTCTGTGGGGCAGCGGTGAAGAGTGCCGTCAGCAAGGATTTCTTCAGGAATAAGGCCATGCTGCTCAAGAACGTCGCTGACGCTCGCGGCGGGCATGGCTTCGCCCTGCCAGAGCGTTTAGCTAATTTCATTAGCAAAACGCTCTATGTCAGGCGGTGTTTGAAGGAAGGATACCGGTCTTGAAAAAGAATAAAATTCCCGGTGCGATGCCAGTGAAAAGAAAAAATCTCCGAGTTCTGTCAATCTCGGAGATTTTTATTTTTGTTGAATAATTTCAGATTATTAAAAAATACTGAGTTGTGCGGGTGCCGCAAAAAATATTTCACAGAGCTGAGAGATTTGAGCGGAAATTCAGCTTTCCCTGTCGCGCCCTGGACTTGTTTGAGCGTACTCACCCAGGGCAAGACGAATTTCTTCCATAGCCCAGCCTGCCAACTCAAAGGGAGTGTTGTTTTTGGCTTTTTGAGGGGTATGAAGCGCGTCCCGAACCGCAGACTTGAGTTCGGGGAAGGAGTCAAGTTCCCGCAAAAATTCTTCCTGAATTTTGGTACGGGTGTACTTTCTTCCCGGCCTGGCCTCGGCAATGAGTCGATTCACCAGAGGATAGAAAATACGCCGGACAGGCAGCTTGACGTTTTCCCGGCTTTCCAGGCTCTTTTCTCTGCCGGAAAGGGTTTTCTCTTTGTTTTGGTATTCAACTTTCTCAGCGAGCAACGCTTGATTTTGCTCCGTGAGTTCATTCATTTTCCGGGGGCAGGTTTTCCGTGACCTTCAAAGCTTCTTCCCGCCGCTGTCAACCTGTATTTTTGCAAGGGACTGCGGGGGGAATCCGGTCTCGTTCTTTCAACAAGAGCGGCTTTCAGCGCGGGCGACAGATAATTCTTGCGGAATGTGGGGGCGTGGCGCAGCCCTAGCCCGCTCATCAATTCAGCCGCGCTTTTTTCCCCTTGCCCAAGCAGAGCCAGCAAACGCCGGACTTGATCGCTTACTTGGTCGCTTGCTTGATCGCTTCGGATGTCTGCCAGGGCATCGCCCAGAGCCGTGAGCATAAACTCCACAAAGGCGGTGGCTTCTCCCCGCGCGTCAGCGCAACCGAGACTGTCGTAATACTCAGCCTGCCGATTGCGGACAATGGTTTCCACCGGCAGATACGCAAAGAGGGGATTCCATTTGCTGAGGATAAGCGTCTGCCAGAGCCGTCCCATGCGGCCATTCCCGTCGGCAAATGGATGGATGAACTCGAACTCATAGTGAAAAACGCAGCTCGCGACCAGAGGGTGCTCGTCCGTGCCTTCCAGCCAGCCAAGAAGTCTTTTCAGATGTCCATGCACAAGTTGCGCGGGCGGGGCCATGTGGACGACCTTGCTGCCCTGAAACACGCCCACGCCGCCCGTGCGGAGGCTGCCGGGCTTTTCCACAAGATCGCGCATGAGTATCGCGTGGGCCGACAGCAGGTCTTCCAGACTGTGCGGCTGCCATGTGTCCAGCTTTTCGTAGGCGGACACAGCGCCGTGCACTTCCTGAATATCGCGGGGTGGCCCAATGACCGCCCTGCCGTCAATGATGTCTGTCACCTGCTCCAGGCTGAGCGTATTGTTTTCAATGGCGAGTGAGGCATGGATGGTGCGAATGCGATTTTCCCGCCGCAGGTGCGGAGACAGAAGATCCACGGCAAGCCCTCTGACGGCGGCAAGCGTGGCAAGCTGTGCACTGATGCCTGCCACACCTTTGAGGATGGCGCTGGTGATGGTATATGGCGGATACGTCATGCGTCCTCTCTCCGGGCAGGCCAGCTTTCTCTACTCTGCTCCAGAATCAATGTTGCAGCAGCTTGCTGCAAAATTGTTGTTTCGGGGTTCAGCTGTCATTTTTGGCGGGGGAAATCTGTTTGAGAGTATTAACAATATGATGTAAGTGTGTTATATCCCCCCAAAAGGATGAGCCCATGGAAGCAAAGCCCGACTGCCCCAAGTGCCATGCCAGCACGGTATATCGAAGCGGAAAGATTCTGGAAAAACACCGGTATCGCTGCAAGAATTGTGGATTTCAATTTACTCGCACCACTCCACGTGGCCGCCCGGCAAGTGAAAAAGCCCTTGCCGTCACGCTGTATACCATGGGTCTGTCCCTGTCTGCCATTGCCCGCATTTTTCATGTTTCACCCCCCGCTGTTTTACGTTGGGTACGAAATTTTGCGGAACGTGTTTATGAAAAGCCTGAACCTGGTGAGGCCATCATTGTTGAGCTTGATGAAATGTGGCATTTTCTGAAGTCAAAAAAAAGAAACTTTGGATCTGGAAAGCCTGTTGTCGTGATACCGGTCAACTCATCGACCGGGAATGTGGCGGGCGTGATCAGGCTACCCTCCACAGATTGATGGAGCGATTGAAAAAGTGGAAAGTCTGGTTTTACTGTACGGACAAGTGGAAGGTTTATCCTCTGGAGATAGCCGAAAACGATCTGCTTCAGGGGAAAAGTGGCACAGTCCGCATAGAAAGGAACAATTGTCGCCAGCGTCACTGGTTTGCCAGATTCCGCCGAAAGTCGGTCGTTGTTTCACGAAGCCTGCATAGGGTTGACTTGACGATGGCTCTTTTTGCCAGGTTTCATCTGAATGGAACTCTGGATGACATTAAAACATTATTTAGTTAATACTCTCAAATGATAAACTTATGACGTGAGTCCTTAATAGTAAAGTACTTTATTAATGGCTTAGAAATATCAATTCATCTCCTCCGGCAGATCCGGGTGGCCTGTATTTAAATTAAAGATCCTTGAATAATGCTTTTATTATTAAAATCTTCAGGCACCCACATTCCTTTTTTTCTTCTTTCTTTAGCAATCTTACATGAAAAAAGATTATTATAATATGACCTTATTTGCTTTAAATATTCATATTCATCATCTATATTTTTAAATCTATCTTGAATAACATCTAAGGGGCCTATTTCACATCCGATCCACTTTCTCTTTTTTAATTCGGATACAATATATGTTGTTCCAGATCCGCCAAATGGATCAAAAATTAAATCCCCTTCCATTGATGACATCTCAATTATTCTATCAAGTAATTTAATTGGTAATTCATTAGAATTTTTTCTTTTCTTATATTTTGCATGACGTACTGGTGAAATATCATCCCATACATCTGATAAATTAATTCCTTTTGGATTCATTTTATTTTTATATCCACCATAATCCTTTATTTCTCTATAACAATTTTTGCATATTTTCATTTCAAGTCTATCTGGTAAAAAAACTAAAGGAGATTTTCCTTTAATAAAATATAATAATGAGTAATGAGATGGATATAATTTATTTGGAATAGGTAATGAATATTTCATATCTACAACTATCCAATTTCTAAATGATAAGTATTCATTTAATATTGATGCAAAAATAAAATTCCACTTTGGCAAATTCCAAATAAAAAAAGATCCACCAAATTTTAAAACTCGACAACATTCAATAATCCATTGTTCACACCATCTAATATACACATTGTATGATAAAGAATCGTTTATTTTTGATGGATACATTTTAGACAAATTAAATGGGGGGTCAGCAAAAATTAAATTAAAGTAGTTATCTGGTAATGTTTTTAAAAGATGGATACAATCTTCATGATATAATTTACCTAATGAAGTTTTAAAATCAGGCTCAACTGTATTGCTTACTGTATTTGCATTTATATCTTGATAAGGTGCTATAAGAAAAGAATCAAGCAAAGAATATGAATGAGAACCTATCTTTAATCTGAGCTCGTCTTCCGATATATTCAAAAATGTAAGCAATTTTTCTAGGTCATCCCCGAGTGGAAATTTTTCTTCCTTCAAATAAAATTCTATCGCTTCTTTTGAAATTCCAGTCAATCGAGAAATAGAGCTGGCTTCAGTTGCGGCTGACGCTTTACTTGCTAGAATTTTTTTTAGACAAAATCCATTCATAATAGCCCCATTAACAGGTCGTGGAAAAACTCGGTTTTGGCCAAACTTCAGGACACGAAGTCGTTGAAATTATCGATTGAGCACTTTTAAAAATCGATGTTTTCAATGGACTGCCTTAGTGACTATAGTCCGTAGACAAATAACCTAAATTAGCTAGAAAGGCAAGTATTATGAATACAGATAATATCCCTGCCTATTTTGGCGAATTTTTAAAAAAAACTCGCGTTGAAAAGGGATTTTCCCAAGAATCCCTAGCTCTTAAGACTGGATTGGATCGTACCTATATTTCGCTGCTTGAGCGAGCCAAACGACAGCCCACATTAAAAACTTTTTTTATTTTATCACAGGCATTTGAAATACCAGCAGAAAAGGTTGTGCAACAAATTATTGAAATAGGTCATTCGCATGAAAATTGTCAAAATTGAGCAGATCGGCACTGGTCAATGGCTACGGCAACGTGCCTCCTGGCAAAAAATTAATCAACAAGTAATACAAGCTATTCGAGGCACTGATTGGCCTCATGGCACTGGAAAGTTTAGTATCTTCCCCCAATCTGGTAAAAAAAGAAGAGAAGGTAATGGTGTTGTTCCAATTAAATATCCATGTATTTCAGCATTAGTTTCCAATTCGTGGAAAGCAGAAGCATTTCCGCAATTGCCTCCAGGAGTTTTAACTCCTGGTGATTTTGATGCTATGATAACTATTCCAGAAGGAAATGTTGTATTTGAATGGGAAACTGGTAATATATCTTCAAGCCATAGAGCAATCAATAAAATATTAGCTACGTTAGGAACCGCAATTTGTAGTGCATATCTGGTGTTACCAAACAAAGAGCTTGCTAAATATCTTACGGATAGAATTGGTAATTTTGAAGAGCTTATGCCATATTTTGATCTCTTTAGAAAAGAATGCCCAAATGCCCCATTTGATATAATAAGTATAACATACGATGAAATTTCTTCTCATGTTCCAAAGATTCCAAAGGGTAAAGATGGAAGAGCTATTATCTAGAAGATATTTCATCATTACTGATTATTTGAGAGTATTAACAATATGATGTAAATGTGTGATATGCCTCCCACAGGAGGAGCCCATGGAAGCAAAGCCCGACTGCCCCAAGTGCCATGCCTGCACGGTATATCGAAGCGGAAAGATTCTGGGAAAACAACGGTATCGCTGCAAGAATTGTGGATTTCAATTTACTCGCACCACTCCACGTGGCCGCCCGGCAAGTGAAAAAGCCCTTGCGGTCACGCTGTATACCATGGGTCTGTCCCTGTCTGCCATTGCCCGAATTTTTCATGTTTCACCCCCCGCTGTTTTACGTTGGGTACGAACTTTTGCGGAGCGTGTTTATGAAAAGCCTGAACCTGGGGAGGCCATCATTGTTGAGCTTGATGAAATGTGGCATTTTCTGAAGTCAAAAAAAAGAAACTTTGGATCTGGAAAGCCTGTTGTCGTGATACCGGTCAACTCATCGACCGGGAATGTGGCGGGCGTGATCAGGCTACCCTCCACAGATTGATGGAGCGATTGAAAAAGTGGAAAGTCTGGTTTTACTGTACGGACAAGTGGAAGGTTTATCCTCTGGAGATAGCCGAAAACGATCTGCTTCAGGGGAAAAGTGGCACAGTCCGCATAGAAAGGAACAATTGTCGCCAGCGTCACTGGTTTGCCAGATTCCGCCGAAAGTCGGTCGTTGTTTCACGAAGTCTGCATAGGGTTGACTTGACGATGGCTCTTTTTGCCAGGTTTCATCTGAATGGAACTCTGGATGACATTAAAGCATTATTTAGTTAATACTCTCCGATCCTGATTTCCCCGAACTGCGGAAATTCTCCATCCACAACTATTTCCTGGCCAGGTCCATCAGCCTGATGCGGGAAGGCGGCGTCGCGGCCTTTGTGGTCAGCCGCTATTTTCTGGACGCCGCCGATCCCTCGGCGCGTGAGCATATCGCGGGACAGGCCGATCTTCTCGGTTGAACAGAATAACTTTTTGCAAAGGCAGTGGCTGGCGCGATTCCATCGTCGTACTTGTGTTGTCAGTCGCTCTCAGAAAATGATGGACATGAGTTTGGCTTTGTTTGCCAGGTTCAGGGTCAATGGAGTATTGATGAACGTTTATCACTCCTAAAGTGAAACTCTCTTTTACGAAAATGCTTGTCTTTTGCTCGGCAGCCCTGTAAAAGCTCTG
The DNA here is from genome assembly GCF_011039095.1 of Desulfovibrio sp. ZJ200. Classification (NCBI taxonomy): domain Bacteria; kingdom Pseudomonadati; phylum Thermodesulfobacteriota; class Desulfovibrionia; order Desulfovibrionales; family Desulfovibrionaceae; genus Desulfovibrio; species Desulfovibrio sp. ZJ200. The sequence continues at coordinate 10,432 of NZ_JAAKEH010000023.1, forward strand.
GGAGTCTGTATGGGGCAGGAAGGCATTTCCCGTTTTACGGGGTCAACACAAAGAGGTAGGAAAGTATGAAACGTGTCTGTACGCTTCTTCTGGCCGCCGGTATGCTGCTCGGCGCGGCCACCGGCGCGAGCGCCATTGACTTCAAGGCCAAGGGCCAGTGGCTGATGGGCTTCGGCGTGGGCGAAACCAGCCCGCTGCAAAAGGTCCGCGACGGCGCGAACAAGAAGAAGTACAACGACAACGACCAGTTCGCCGCCAATCAGCGCGTGCGCCTGCAGTTGGACGCCGTGGCCTCCGAAGCCCTGTCCGGCACGGTCTTCTTTGAAATCGGCACCCAGGCCTGGGGCAAAGCCGCGGATGGCGGCGCTCTGGGCGCTGACGGCAACAACGTGATCAAAATCAAGCGCGCCTACATCGACTGGGTCGTGCCCCAGACCGACCTGAAGTTCCGCATGGGCATTCAGGGCGTGGCCCTGCCCAGCAAGGCGGGCGGCTCGGCGATCATGGATACGGATGTGGCGGGCATCAACGCCTCCTACAAGTTCAACGAGAATGTGAGCCTCACCGCCCTGTGGGCGCGCCCGGCCAATGACAACTACCGGGGCTACCTCAAGGACGGCAACAATTACCACCGGAATTATCTGGACAACATGGATCTCTTTGCCCTGATGCTGCCCGTCACCCTGGACGGCTTTGAGATCACCCCCTGGGTCATGTACGGCATGCAGGGCGAGAACACCCTGGCCGACTACAACCGTTCCTGGGGTTCCAAGGACGGCAATCTGGCTTACAGCCTGCGTCCGTACCCCGCCGCGGATCAGATCGGCGACACAAGCAAGGCTTATGGCTCCATGTTCTGGGCCGGTCTGCCCTTTGCCATCACCGCCTGGGACCCGTTGAACATTGAGGTGGATCTGAACTACGGCTATGTGGAAGCCATGGGCCGCTACGACGCCTGGCGCGGCGGCTATGCCGGCACGCCCCGCTGGAGCAAGCGATCCAGCACCGAGCGTTCGGGCTGGCTGGCCAAGGCCCTGGTGGAATACAAGCTGGATTGGGGCGTGCCCGGCATCTTCGGCTGGTACGGCTCGGGCGACGACGGCAGCCCCAAAAACGGTTCCGAGCGCATGCCTTCCATCGTGCCCATGGGCAACTTCACCTCCTTTTTGGGCGACGGCAACTACGGCTGGATGTGGCAGGACTTTGCGCTGGATTATTCCGGCACCTGGGGCCTGGGTCTGCAAGTCCGCGACATGAGCTTCATGGAAGACCTCAAGCACACTTTCCGCGTGGCGTACTGGGGCGGCACCAACAACACCTCCGAAGTCAAATACATGACGAACTCCTATGCCTGGGCCGAGGGCTACGGCAACGGCACTTCCCCCTATCTGACCACCGAGGACGGGCTGCTGGAGTTCAACCTGGTCAACAGCTACCAGATGTATGAAAACTTCGACGTGAACCTGGAATTGAGCTATGTGGCCAATTTCATGGATAGCGACACCTGGGAAAAGGCCGGAGCGCGCGACTCTTCCTTCCAGAAGCAGGACATGTGGAAGGCGCAGCTCACCTTTGCGTACAGCTTCTAGCGCCATAACGCATACTGTTGCTCTGTATCCGTGACGCCTGTCACGTGACGCAGAGGCAGGGGGAGCTTCGGCTCCCCTTTTTTGTTTCTACCGGGCATGCCGAAAAGAGCAGGGCCGCCGGTAAAAAATTTTTTACGAAAAAGCTTGCCCTTTGAAAAAAAAGCCGATAAGGCTGAAAGCAACCTGTACGTGACGTGAAAGACAATTTTTTACTTTATGGAGAGGAAGGGAAATCATGAAACGTCTCTGTACGCTTATTCTGGCTGCGGGAATGCTGCTCGGCGCGGCAAGCGGCGCGAGCGCCATTGACTTCAAGGCCAAGGGCCAGTGGCTGATGGGCTTCGGCGTGGGCGACACCACCCTGATCAACAAAACCCGTGACGGCGCGGCTGCCAACAAACAGAAGTACAACAACGAGGACATGTTCCAGGCTCGCCAGCGCGTCCGCCTGCAGTTGGACGCCGTGGCTTCCGAAGCTCTGTCCGGCACGGTCTACTTTGAAATCGGCAGTCAGAAATGGGGCAATGCCAATCAGGGCGGCGCGCTGGGCGCGGACGGCAACAGCGTCATCAAGATCAAGCGCGCCTACATCGACTGGGTCGTGCCCCAGACCGACCTGAAGTTCCGCATGGGCATTCAGGGCGTGACCCTGCCCAACAAGGCCGGCGGCTCCGCCGTGTTCGACACGGACGTGGCCGGGATCACCGCCTCCTATCAGTTCAATGAGAACGTGGGCCTGACCGCCCTGTGGATGCGCCCCTTCAACGACAACTATGCGGGCGGCAACTGGAGGGATATTACCTCCAATAACAACAGAAATTATCTGGACAATATGGATCTCGTCGCCCTGATGCTGCCCGTGACCCTGGACGGCTTTGAGATCACCCCCTGGGCCATGTACGGCATGCGCGGCAAAAATACCGGCAAATTTGCCGACTACGCGGACAGTGAGCTTTCCGACGGCTACCCCAACTTCACCCTGGCGCCTTACAGCGGCAACCGGGGTGAGGACAACTGGCTGCCCAACAGCGGTCGGACGGGCAAGGCCTACGGCTCCATGTTCTGGGCCGGTCTGCCCTTTGCCATCACCGCCTGGGACCCGTTGAACATTGAGGTGGATCTGAACTACGGCTACGTGGAAGCCATGGGCCGTTACGACGCCCCGCGCGACGGCGGCGCCTGGAGCAAGCGCTCCAGTACCGAGCGTTCTGGCTGGCTGGCCAAGGCCCTGGTGGAATACAAGCTGGATTGGGGCGTGCCCGGCATCTTCGGCTGGTATGCCTCGGGCGACGACGGCAACCCCAGAAACGGCTCCGAGCGTATGCCTTCCATCGATCCTTACGGCAACTTCACCTCCTTCATGGGCGACGGCAACTACGGCTGGGGCCCGGGCGCCGGCTACGTGGACAAGGGCGTGAGCTATGCGGGCACCTGGGGCATTGGCCTGCGCGTGAAAGACGTGAGCTTCCTGGAAGACCTCAAGCACAGCCTCACTGTGGCCTACTGGGGCGGCACCAACAGCCCCTCGGAAATCAAGTACATGGATACCGCCTATGCCTGGAATTACGGCACGGATTATTCCGACGGCCCGTACCTGACCACCGAGGACAGCCTGCTGGAATTCAATCTGATCAATGCCTGGCAGATCTATGAAAACCTGGAAATGAACCTGGAACTGGGCTATATTGTCAACTGCATCGACAATGACGCCTGGAAAAAGGCCGGAGCGCGCGACACTTCCTTTGAGAAGCAGGACGCCTGGAAGGCCCAGCTCATTTTCGCCTACAGCTTCTAAGCGCACACAGGGCGTCGGGTCCTGTCCGGCGCTCCGCAATCGTAAAGGGGGGGGCTCCGGCTCCCCCCTTCTGTTTTTATCCCGCCTGCCAGAACATTTCAAAGTTGAAATATTCTGGGAACAGCTCCCAAGGGCAGGCGGCCACGCATGGGCTAACGCGGCGTCGCCGTGTTCCGGGCGTTGAGGCCGCAGGGCGGGCCTTTCTCACGATTTTGCAATGAGCTGGAGGGAGAGAAGCTATGGAAGAACTGACAAAAATGGTTCAGAGCGTCAACAGCGTGTTGTGGGGCGTCTACTGCCTGATCCCTCTGCTCGTGGGCACAGGTATTTATTATACCTTCCGCCTTAGGTTCGTGCAGATCCGCAAATTCCGCAAAGTGGTCCGATATACCTTCGGGGATCTGACGCTCTTCGGCAAAAAGGCCGGCAAGGACGGCATGAGCTCCTTCCAGTCCCTGGCCACGGCCATTGCGGCCCAGGTGGGGACAGGCAATCTGGCGGGCGCGGCCACGGCCATTGCCATGGGCGGCCCGGGCGCCATCTTCTGGATGTGGATCGCGGCCTTTTTCGGCATGGGCACCATCTTTGCCGAGGCCGTGCTGGCCCAGCTCTACAAGACCAGAGATTCCGAGGGGCACGTCACCGGCGGCCCGGCCTACTATATTGCCAAGGGCCTGGGCAGCAAGTGGCTGGCCGGGTTCTTTTCCGTGGCGATCATTGTGGCGTTGGGCTTCATCGGCAATATGGTGCAGGCCAATTCCATTGCCGATGCTTTCCGTTCGGCCTTCAGCATTCCCACCTGGATTGTGGGCGTGGCGATTGCCCTGCTGGCGGGCTTTGTCTTTTTCGGCGGCATGCGCCGCATTGCGGCCACCACGGAAAAAATAGTGCCTGTCATGGCCCTGCTCTATATTCTGGGCGGCCTGTGGGTGCTTTTGACCCATCTGGACATGCTGATCCCGGCCTTTAAAATGATTTTTGTGGGCGCGTTCGATCCTTCGGCGGCCACCGGCGGCCTGATCGGCGCGGGCGTCAAGGAGGCCATGCGCTACGGCGTGGCCCGCGGCCTGTTTTCCAACGAGGCAGGCATGGGCTCCACCCCGCACGCGCATGCCGTGGCCAAGGTCAAGTACCCGGCGCAGCAAGGCTTTGTGGCCATCATGGGCGTCTTTGTGGATACCTTTGTGGTGCTGAACATGACGGCTTTCGTCATTTTCGTCACCGGTTCCATTGACGGCACGACCACGGGCATTGCCCTGACCCAGAAGGCCTTTGAAACCGGTCTGGGCGCCACGGGCTACGGCTTTGCTTTTGTGGCGATCTGCCTGTTCTTTTTCGCTTTTTCCACAATTATCGGCTGGTACTTTTTCGCAGAGCAGAACATCAAGTACCTGTTCGGCGTCAAGGCCGTAAATCCCTTCCGGCTGCTGGTGATGTGCTTTCTGGTGCTGGGCTCGTTCCTGCAGGTCACCCTGGTCTGGGAACTGGCCGACATGTTCAACGGGCTCATGGTTCTGCCCAACCTGATTGCGCTGGTCGGGCTGGGCAAGCTCGTGTCCAAGGCTTTGAACGAGTATGAGGAATGCGGCGAAAAGGATTCTTTATAAGCTGTTGCGCGGGCCGCACACCCTGAAACTGCATTCCCCCCAGGCCGGGCCGCAGGAGCGCCGCCCGGCCTGGGGACGCGTCTGGCCGCCCGGGGACTGTCTTTCCAGTGGTTCTTTTGCCTGCCGGCTTTGTCACGCCGCGCTTTTTGCGCTAGAGCATTTTCTCTTTGAAAATGCTCTGCTGACGCGAAAGCGGCAGCCGCCGCAACGCGGCGTACATTCAGGCGAAAACCGCGTTTTTCGCCTGAATGCCACCTTTGACTTTCATAAAAAGTCAAAGGTAATCTGCTCTAGGAGCGGAGCATCACCCGACCGTCCTCATTCGTAAGGCGGCATGGCCGCCAACGGCGGATGCGGGCGGGCATGGCTTCGCCCTGTCAGAGCGTTAGAGCATTTTCTCTTTGAAAATGCTCTAAAGAGTTCAACGAAAATCTTTTCCCCGGCAGAATGACGAGTCCGGGTCCCGAAAAACAAGCCTTTTTTCTGATATGCATGAGCAGGCTCTGGCCGAGACCGCAACAGGACGCACGCGGCACGGCCTCCGGTTCAGCGATAGTCGCGCCCGGACCAGAGCACGCGGCCGATCACCCGGAACTGATCCGCGCTGTCGCCCCGCAAATCAAGGCTTACCGGCGGATAAGCCGGATTGACGCTGTGCAGGATGATTTTCCCGGGCAGCTTGTCAATGCGCTTGATGTAAATGGCGTCCTCAAAACCCACGGCATAGAGGCGGCCCGGGCTGATTTCCGTTTGGCCGCGATCCAGAAGCACCAAATCGTTGTCGAATATTTCCGGCATCATGCTGTCGCCCGAAACGCGCATCAGCACCATGCGCCGGGGGTTGCCCTTGCGGCGCAGATAATCGCCGCGAAAGGCATAGCCGCCCTCGCTGTGGGCGCTGACTTCCATGCTGCCGGTGCCGGCGGAGAGCCGGGCCTCGGCCAGCGGCACGGTAATCAGGTCGGTTTCGCAGTCCTCCTGCACGCTGGGCAGTTCCCCGTCAGCGGCTTCGGGCAGCCGCATGGGGCCGCTGCCGAAAAAAAGCCAGTGCGCATTGACCCCGGTCTGAGCCGCGCAGGTCTGTATCCAGGCCGGCGGCACTTCGCCGCGTTTGCGCGCGCCGCTCACGGATTGGGGCGTAATGCCCAGGGCGCGGGCCAGCTCGGCGTCGCTCCCGGCTTTAAGGGCCCGCATGAGGCGGGCAAGAGTCTGAGAAAAGGTCGTGGCATCAGGCATGGCGAACCTCGCTGGCCCTGAAGACGGAGAGAAAAAGCGTTTACGCTTGCATGCAGGGCAGACGCATCTAAATATTAAGTTCAATAATTTGCTATGTTATCATAAATGCTGGTAAGAGCCGCTTCGGCGGCGGAGCCGCACTCCGCTCCCACGAGGCCTGCGGCTTCGGGCGATGCTGTCGCATCGCCGCCAGAGCTGCCGCATAAGATGCGTCAGCCCTGAGCTTGCATGCTCTTCGTGCGGAGTGGATGATATAAATTTTTTATGAAAATTACCAGCGTTCAACGCTGTTGGCAAGGTTTTTGATCAATAAAAAACCTATAACCGCAGCCAGGGCGCGGCAATCTGCCCCCAGCCCGGCCCTCTGCTCGCGGCAGTGGTTGCAGAGACTTTGTCGGGAAACGCGGACTTTTTCGTTCGCCATCCGTTGAGGCGCTTTCTTTTCGCTGTGGCACCTGAGATTTTCGCGGTCACGGCATGAGATTTCAGCCCAGGCAGGAAGATTCGGCCCGGGCTCCATCGGCGTGTAAACTCTAGAGCATTTTCACTTTGAAAATGCTCTGCTGACGCGAAAGCGGCAGCCGCCGCAACGCGGCGTACATTCAGGCGAAAAACGCGTTTTTCGCCTGAATGCCACCTTTGACTTTCATAAAAAGTCAAAGGTAATCTGCTCTAGACCATTCCGGTATTGGCTCCCCCCCCGCCTCAAAACGGCATGGGCCGCAGCCGGGCCACCTCTCGCCTGGAAAGGGGGGCAGTCCGGCCGCTTTTCCCGGTCGCGTTCCTGCGGCACACGCGCTGTTTTTTTGATTCCTTCCCGGCATAATTCTTGCTTGGCAAGCGCAGGCGGTCAAATTTTCTCCCGCCTGCGTTTTTTCGCATCCGGCTTGCCGCCCGACGCGCTCATGACAAGGAGTAACCGGCATGGAACTGGAATTCCGCTTTCGCAATAATGATCTGGGGCCTCTGTTCCCCACCTTTCAGGAACGGGTCAATGCCATGTTGCCCGTCACACAGGCCGCGCAGGTCGCTTCCTCGGCCGCGCCCGCCTTGGAAGAGCGCGCCCCGGGTACGCCGCATACCCTGAACAACGAGGAAGTGCAACAGACTTTGGCCCAGGTGGAAGAAGAAGCCGTGCAGCAGAGCCGGGAACTGATGGAAGTCCATTCCGGCCTCAATGAGCAGCGCGTGGCCAGACTGCTTGGGCTCCTGGATTAGAGCATTTTCTCTTTGAAAATGCTCTAAAACATGTCCTGCATGCCGTAAAGCCTGCCCGGTTTGCGCGTCGCCAACCAGGCGGCGGCCCGCAGAGCGCCCCGGGCAAAGGTTTCGCGCGAGTGGGCCTGATGGCTGACCTCAATGCGCTCGCCCGGTCCCATGAAGTAGACGGTATGCACGCCCACCACGTCCCCGCCGCGCACAGCCTGGATGCCGATCTGCGCCCTGGGGCGTTCGCCGATAATTCCATCCCGGCCGGAGCAGCGCACATGCCCAAGCTCCCAGCCTCGCGCCCTGGCCAGAGATTCGCCCAGGGTCAGAGCCGTGCCGCTGGGCGCATCCTTTTTGCGGTTATGGTGCAGCTCAACCATTTCAATATCATAACTCTCGCCCAGGGCGCGCGTCAGCTCCGGCAGAATTTTCAGGAGCACATTGACGCCGATGCTCATGTTGGAAGACCAGAAAAGAGGTGATTTGGCAGCTAAAGCGCGCAATTCTCCCATCTGGGCTTCAGTGAAACCGGTTGTGCCGATGACCAGGGCATGACCGGCGCGGGCCGCGCTGCGGGCCGACGCCAGGCTCACGGCAGGAGCTGTAAAGTCGATGATCACCGCGCCCGGAGCCTGCGGAAGAATTTCCTCCAGCGTGGCGGCAACAGGACAATCCGCCCCGGCCAGGCTGGCCAGATGTTCCTTGTCGTCCACCAGACCGGCCAGCCTGTAAGCCGGATCTGCGGCCGCCAGAGAGCTGATGGTCCTGCCCATGCGTCCGGCGGCCCCCACCACGATGATGGCTGTGCTCATTGTCTTACTCGCTTGTGTCCAATGTTATTCCCGAAGCGGCCAGCAGTTCGGCGAAGGCAGCCTCGTCCAGAACCGTAATGCCCAGAGCCTGCGCCCTGGTCAGTTTGCTGCCCGGCTTGTCCCCCGCCACCAGATAATCCAGTTTTTTGTTGACGCTGCCCGCCGGGATTGCCCCGGCAGCCTCGGCCAGCCGCTGGGCCTGAGCGCGCGGCATGGAAAGGGAACCGGTAAAAAGCACGTTTTTGCCCGCCAGCGGCCCGCGCGCGACTTCCGCGCCGCCAATGGCAGAAGAACGGACGGATACTTCCTCGGGCGAGGACACGATTTCGCGGGAGACAGGCCAAAGCCCCAGTTCGCGAAAGCGGGCCAGCAAGGCCCGGTTGGCCGGGCTTTCAAAAAAGTTGCGGATGGAAGCCGCCACCTCCGGCCCCACATCCGGCAGGGCCTGCAAGGTTGCAACATCAGCCTGGCCCAGCGCGTCAAGATCGTGAAACCGGCCTGCCAGCAGGCGCGCAGTCTGCTCGCCCACATGGCGGATGCCCAGGGCGCTGATCAGACGCCCCAGGGGGGCGGTATGCCGGGCCTGATCCAGAGCGTCCACGAATTTTTGCGCCAATACTTCGCCCATGCGCTCAAAGCCCAGCAGATCCGCAATGTTGAGCGTAAACAGATCCGCCGGGGATTGCACGCGGCCCGAGCCCACCAGTTGCGTAATCCATTTCTGGCCCACGCCCTGAATATCCAGCCCCGCCTTGGAGACAAAATGGCTGATGGCGCGCAGACGCACCGCCGGGCAGGAAAGGTTGCCGCAACGCCAGGCAGCCTCGCCGGGCTCGCGGCGCGCAGGCTCGCCGCAGGCCGGGCAGACATGCGGGAAAACAAATTCCACGGCCCCGGGCGGCCGCCGGGCAAGCACCGGCCCCACCACTTCGGGGATCACATCCCCGGCGCGTTGCACAATGACCGTGTCGCCCACGCGCACGTCGCGGGCCCGGATTTCATCCTCATTATGCAGGGTGGCCCGCGAAACCATCACCCCGCCCACGGCCACGGGCTGCAGAACAGCCACAGGCGTGAGCACGCCGGTGCGGCCCACCTGGATGTCAATGCCCGTGAGCAGGGTTTGGGCCTGCATGGCCGGAAACTTGAAGGCCACGGCGAATCGCGGCGCGCGGGCCGTGAACCCCAAAGCCTCCTGGGCTTCCAGATTATCCTGCTTGGCTACAGCCCCGTCGATTTCCATGGGAAAATCCTGACGCTGCCCGCGCACCCATTGCACATAGTTTTCCACTTCCGCGGGATCACGGCACAACTTGCCCTGCGGCGGAGTCAGAAAACCATAGGCCCGCAGGCGTTCCAGCAAAACATGCTGGAAACCGCACGGCTGGGCCGGAGGCCAATGCGCCTGGCCCAGGCTGTAGGCCAGAAAACGCAGGGGCCGGGATTCGGTCACTGAAAGATCCAATTGGCGCAGGGTTCCGGCCGCCGCGTTGCGCGGGTTGGCAAAGGTCTTCTGCCCCAGGGCCTCCTGCCTGGCATTGAGCGCAAGAAAATCCTCTTTGAACAGAACCACTTCGCCGCGCACTTCGAGCAAGGCGGGAAACGGCCCATCCCCCAGCAGGCGCAGGGGCACGGTGCGGATGGTGCGCACGGCCTCGGTGACCACTTCGCCCGTCTCGCCGTCGCCCCGGGTCAAAGCCTCCTTCAGCACGCCGTTTTCGTAGATGATTTCCAGGGCCAGACCGTCCAGCTTGGGATCGCACCAAAAGGCGCGCGGCAGCGGGCCATTGGCCTCCTCATCCCAGGCGCGCTGCATGCGCTCCACAAAATCGCGCCACTCCTCGCCGGAAAAAACATTGTCCAGGCCGTACATCCGGCGGCTGTGCCTTTTTTTGGCCAGGCCGTCCAGCAGCCTGCCGCCCACGCGCAAGGTCGGGGAATGCGGGCTGCGCAACCGGGGCCAGCGTTCCTCCAGATCCGCCAGTTCGCGGAACAGGGCGTCGTAGTGATCGTCGCTGATTTCCGGGGCGTCCAAACTGTGATACAGGTAATTGTGGCGCTCAAGCTCGGCGGCCAGCCAGTGCGCGCGGCTCCGCTCCCCGGCAGTGGGCTGCGGGGAGAGAAGCGAATGTTGATCCGCAGTGTCTGCGGGTTTGCGGTGCTGGGACATGAAGAGCCTTTAGAGAGGGTAGGAAAAACCTTGGCCAGAATTTCTTATTCGGGCAGGGCCATGAGCCGGGCGCGCAGGCTGCGGATGCGATCGCGCAGCTCCGCGGCTTGCTCAAACTCCAGATCGCGCGCGGCCTGGCGCATTTCCTTTTCCAGTTTGAGCACCAGGGCAGCGGCAGCCTCGGCCGTCAGGGGCATGGCCTCCTCGCCGTCGGCTTTTGTTTTACCCTTGCCGCGGCCTTTGCCGCGGCCATGACCGGCCTCATTCTCCACATACAGCGTATCCAGCGGAGATTCAAGGCTTTTCCGCGTGCTGCGGGGCGTGATGCCATGCTCTTGATTAAAGGCCGACTGTTTGGCCCTGCGGCGGGCAGTCTCGTCCATGGCCGCCTTCATGGAAGCCGTGATCGTGTCCGCATACAGAATCACCTTGCCCTGAACATTGCGCGCCGCCCTGCCAAAGGTCTGGATCAGCGAGCCCGTGGAGCGCAAAAAGCCCTCCTTGTCCGCATCCAGGATGCAGACAAGGGAGACTTCAGGAATATCCAGACCTTCCCGCAAGAGGTTGATGCCAACCAGCACGTCAAATTCGCCCAGGCGCAGGGCGCGGATGATCTGCAGGCGTTCCAGCGTGTCAATATCCGAATGCAGATAGCGGGCCTTGACGCCCATGTTGCAGCAATATTCGGTCAAATCCTCGGCCATGCGCTTGGTCAGGGTGGTCACGAGCACGCGCTCGCCGCGCGTGATCCGGGCCCGGCATTCGCCCAGAAGATCTTCCATCTGGCCTTTTGTGGGGCGCACTTCCACTTCCGGATCCACCAGACCCGTGGGCCGGATGATCTGCTCGGCCACGACGCCCTGGGCCTGATCCAGCTCATAGCGGCCGGGCGTGGCCGAAACATAGACCACCTGATTGAGCAGGGCCGTAAACTCGTTGAACTGCAAAGGGCGGTTGTCCAGGGCCGAGGGCAGGCGGAAGCCGTACTCCACGAGGGTCAGCTTGCGCGAGCGATCTCCTTTGTACATGCCGCCTATCTGCGGCACGGTGATGTGCGACTCATCCACAAACAAAATAAAATCACGCGGAAAATAGTTGAGCAGGCAGGAGGGCGGCTGGCCCGGCTTGCGGCCGTCCAGATGGCGCGTGTAATTCTCAATGCCGTTGCAGTAGCCCAGTTCCTCAATCATCTCCAGGTCAAGCTGGGTGCGTTGCTCCAGGCGCTGGGCCTCCACAAGCTTGCCGTGCTCTTTAAAGTATGTGAGCCGTTGGGCCAGCTCGCTGCGGATGTCCGAGGCCGCGCGCTTCAGATTGTCCTGTGCCGAGACGAAGTGGCTGGCCGGATACAGCACGGTTTTGCTCATCTCGGCCAGCACTTCGCCGGTGAGCGGGTCCACGTCGCGGATGGCGTCAATGTCGTCCCCGAAAAAGTCCACGCGCAGGGCGCGCTCATGGCGGTAGGCCGGAATGATTTCCAGAGCGTCGCCGCGTACCCGGAACGTGCCGCGATGAAAGTCATAGTCATTGCGCTCATAGTGCACCTCCACCAGGCGGCCGATCAGCTCGTCCAGGGGCAGGCGCTGCCCCACCTCCACGGGAATCACCATTTTGGCGTAGAATTCCGGCGAGCCGAGACCGTAAATGCAGGATACCGAAGCCACGATGATCACGTCGCGCCGCGTCAACAGAGCGTGCGTGGCCGCATGGCGCAATTTGTCGATATTGTCGTTGATGGCGGAATCTTTTTCAATATATGTGTCCGAGGCCGGCACATAGGCCTCTGGCTGGTAGTAATCATAATAGCTCACAAAGTACTCAACGGCATTGCGCGGGAACAACTCGCGAAATTCGTTGTAGAGCTGCGCTGCCAGGGTTTTATTGGGCGCGAGCACCAGGGCCGGCCGATTGCAGCGGGCGATCACGTTGGCCATGCTGAAGGTTTTTCCCGATCCGGTCACGCCGAGCAGCACCTGGGCGGGCACCCCCGCCCGGAGGTTCTCGGTCAGGGCGGCAATGGCGGCGGGCTGATCGCCCGTGGGCGTGTAGCCGGTCTGGAGAAGAAAAGGAGAGCTTTCGAGGTCTTCCATAGGTTCTGCTTTTCGGTTATAAAGCGGTAAATCCGTCAACTGTCGTCAACAGGAAAAAACATGGAAAAAAACTTTCTTGCCGCGCCGCCGGATGCCCCTCTGCAAAGAATTTACATCATGGTCGCTACCCTGCGGGCCTTTAAAGGCCGCCGCCATGTGGACGTGCATATTTTCCGCCACGGGGCAACGGAAGAGGAGCTGGCCGCGCTTGAAAGCCTGGCTCCGGTAGGCGCGCCCGACCCCTCCGTGCCGCCGGAGGCCTTGCAGGGCGCGACGCGGGAAGCCGCGCTGCGTTGCGTGCTGGAAGCCTTTACCGCTGAAGAAAGCCGGGCCTTGCTGGACTATCTTGAGCAACGCTACGCCGGGCACATTGAAAAGATCACGGTCTGCCCCCTGGATCTGCCCGTGCCTCTGGGCGTGGCGCCTCTGGGAGACATACCCGAAGGCAAGAGCACGGGATTCATCCGCTTTGACGCGGCGCCCGATTATCCGCTTGGGTTCACGGCACGGGGCTTTTACGATCTGGCCGTCCACGAGCCCTTGCTCACGGAGTAGACGTAAGCCGTTTCCCAGGGCCTCCACGGAAAAGCCGCGGCGTCCGACCCGTGCGCAGCCCTGCCCTCAAACGCGCGCGCAGGCTCCAGAGCGTGCGCGAGCTGCGCGAGAAAGACCGCGCGCGGCAACAACAGACCGCCCATGCGCATGATGTGCGGCGTTTCCTGCTGGCAATCCAGCAACAGAGCGCCGCGCAGACGCAAAAGCGCCACCAGGCCGGCCAGGGCCGCGCGCGAGGCCTCGGCCCGCAGGTGAAACATGGACTCGCCGAAAAAGGCCCGCCCCAGCGCCACGCCGTACAGACCGCCTGCCAGACGCCCGTCTTGCCAGGCCTCCACGGAATGGGCAAAGCCCAGGACATGCAGTTTTTCGTAAGCCGCGATCATTTCCGGGCTGAGCCATGTGCCGGGCCCTGCGCTGCGGGGTGCGGCGCAAGCCCGTATCACCTCATTGAAAGCAGCGTCCAGCGTGAGCTCAAAGGGATGCCGGCGCAACGCCCGGGCGCTGCGCCGCGGCAGCCTGAAACCGTCCAGCGGCAACACGCAACGCGGGTCCGGCGACCACCAGAGGATGGGCAGGCCCTGCTCATACCAGGGGAAAATGCCCCGGCTGTAGGCAGCCAAAAGGCGCTCGGGCCGCAAATCCCCGCCCATGCAGAGCAGCCCGTCGGCACGCGCCGCCTGTGGCGGCGGAAATTGCGCGGCCAGACTTGTGAATGTCCGGCGCATCCCGGCTCTGCCGTTCACACCCGCGCAAGTTCCGGCGCGGCTTTGGCCGGGGCGCGCGGGGAAAGCACGGGCCCCGCCGGCTCAAGGGCCAGGGCGTCGCCCTTGAGCGTCAGGCGCGCCGCGCCGCCTTTTTTCAATGAGCCGAACAAGAGCTCATGGGCCAGGCGATCCTCCAGCTCGTTGCGCAGCAGGCGGCGCAGAGGCCGCGCGCCCATGGCCGGATCAAAGCCCTTGTCGGCCAGCCATTGCCGGGCCTTGTCGCTCACGCTCAGTCTGACGTTGCGTTGCGCAAGGTTTTTTCGGATTTGCGCCGTGAACTTGTCCACAATGCGCAGCATCATTTCCCGCGACAGGCTTTGGAAGGGCACCAGCGCGTCCAGACGATTGCGAAACTCGGGGGTGAAAAGGTTTTCCACGGCCCTGAGGCCCTTGCGGGCCGCGTCCTGAGGCGCGGCGTCGGCAAAGCCCATGGCCTGACGGGACATTTCAAAGGCCCCGGCATTGGAGGTCATGATCAGGATGACATGCGAAAAGTCGGTTTTGCGCCCGGTGTTGTCCGTCAGGGTCGCGTAATCCATGACTTGCAGCAGCACGTTGAAGATGTCCGGGTGGGCTTTTTCCACCTCGTCGAGCAAGACCACGGAATAGGGAGCCTTGCGCACGGCCTCGGTGAGCAGACCGCCCTGATCAAAGCCCACATAACCCGGAGGCGCGCCGATCAGCCGGGAAACCGCGTGCTTTTCCATGTACTCGCTCATGTCATAGCGCAGAAATTCCACCCCCAGGCTCTGCGCCAGGCTGCGCGCCACCTCTGTTTTGCCAACGCCTGTGGGGCCGTAGAATAAAAAGGCCCCGGCCGGGCGCTGTTCCTGCCCGAGCCCTGCCCTGGCGCGCAGAATGGCCCGCACGGTCAGCTCAATGGCCTGATCCTGGCCAAAGACCATGTTTTTCAATTCCTTTTCCAGACCGGCCAGCCTGGCCCGCTCCCGCCCGGAAACAGTGCGCAGCGGAATGCCCGCCATGCGGGCCACCACCCGCTCCACATCCGCCATGCTCACGGCCGGGCGCGCGTTTTTGCCGGCAGTCGGGGCGCGCTTGCCGTCATTGTGCCTGAGACGCACGGCCGCCCCGGCTTCATCCATGACGTCAATGGCTTTGTCCGGCAAAAGGCGATCCCGCACATGGCGGGCCGAAAGTTCCACCATGGCTTTCAGCGCCGGCTGGCTGTAGCGTACCCTGTGGTGATCGGCATAGCGTTCTTCCAGCCCCTGCAGGATGGCCACACATTCGTCTATGCTCGGCTCGCGCAGATCAATGCGCTGAAAGCGGCGGGCCAGAGCGCGATCTTTTTCGAGGTTATTGCGGAATTCTTCATAGGTGGTGGAGCCGATGCACCGCAACTCGCCGCTTGCCAGCACGGGCTTGAGCAGATTGGAGGCATCCATGGAACCGCCGGAGGTGGAGCCGGCGCCCACGATGGTATGGATCTCGTCAATGAACAAAATGGCGTCCGGCAAGGCTTTCAGGGCCTGTACAATGGCCTTGAGCCGTCCTTCAAAATCGCCCCTGTAGCGGGTGCCTGCAAGCACCAGCCCCATATCCAGGGCAAAGAGCCGGGTTTTGGCAAAGAGTTCGGGCACCCGGCCCTGGGCTATGCGCAGCGCCAGACCCTCGGCCAGAGCCGTTTTGCCCACGCCCGGATCGCCCACAAAAAGCGGGTTGTTCTTGCGGCGACGGCAGAGCACCTCAATGGCGCGATCCAGTTCCTGCTCACGTCCCACCAGAGGATCGATTTTTCCCTCCCGGGCGCGCTCCGTGAGATCAACGGCATACTGCCTCAAAGGGTCGCCTTTGGCCGCGCGTTCATCACTGTTTTCCCTTTCCACGCCGCGGGAACCACTGCCCTCTTCCAGGCCGTGCGAGACAAAGGTCAGCACATCCAGGCGTTCCACGCCCTGCTTGTGCAGATAAAAAACCGCGTAGCTTTCGTCCTCGTCCATGATCGAAATCAGCAGGTCTCCGAGTTCCACGGAGTCCCGGCCCGCCGAGCGAATATGGTTGAGCGCCCGTTCCAGCACGCGCTGCACGCCTTCGGTCTGGGTGACTTCAGGATTGGCCGCGCGCTCCAGAGGCTCCAGCTCGGTGCGGAAAAAGTCTTCCAACTGTTCACGCAGCACGGCCACACTGGCCCCGCTGCCTTCCAGGATAATCCGCCCTTTCATGCTGTTGGTCAGCGCGTACAGCACATGCTCCACCGTGAGCAGATCGTGCCTGCGCCGCTGCACTTCCATGAGCGCATCCCTGAGGACTCCCTGTACATTTTTACTCAGCATATCTTTTTCTCAATGGATCTTTTCCATAGTGCATTTAAGGGGAAAGCCGGCAGCCCGGGCCTGCCGGTGGACCCGGCTGACCTTGGCTTCGGCCACTTCATGGGTAAAGACGCCGCACTCGCCCACGCCGCGCTGATGCACGGCCAGAGTGATGGCTGTGGCTTCCTGTGGGGATTTATGAAAAATCCCGCAGAGAACGTCGACCACAAAATCCATGCTGGTGTAGTCGTCGTTATGCAGCAATACAAGATAGCGATCCGGCTCTTTGAGCTTTTTTTCGACGATGATCCGGCTTTCTCCGTCGGACTCGCCCGAAGTATGCAAAGGCATGGGATGCTTCTCCTCACTGATGACCCGCGTCTTGATCAGGGCAAAGGCTCCTCTCCCGGCTGCGGGGCTGCATTGTATGTCAGGCCCAGCCTTTGCCGCCAGAGCTGATTCTGCTCCTTGCCAAAGACAAAGGAAAGGGCCGGCGGCAGGCTGTGTCGGAGGCGCCAGTCCTGATGCAACTGATGATAAGTTTTGATGCTTATTTGCGCATTGTCAAGGCCCAGTCGCTGCTGGACGCTGGCGATGCGCTCGGCCGGGCCTTCCATTTCCACTACCTTTGCAAAAGGCAGGATATCCAGTTCCACTTCCACGTCTTCCAGTCGCCAGGGCTCGCGGATTTTTTCGTAGCGCGCGGCCACGCCGTAGCCCATGCCTTCCAGCAGGCCCTGCATGGCGGTCTTGTCCGCGATTTCCAGTTCATGCTCCTCACGCACCTTGAAATGCTCGCTGTGCGGCACAGGCAGCTTGAGCGTGAGCAGATGGCGGGTCCTGCCCGGCCATTCCCGGGTGCGCAGGCGCAGAAGCCGACGATTTGCACGCAACTGCCCCGCCGCAGTGTCGAAAATCAGATTGCTTTCAAAATGCGCTCCGGCACTTTCCGCTCCCTGTTCCTGAAGGCTGCGGCGCAGAAGTTCAAAATCCACATTGAGATATTTTCGCTCCACTTCCAATGGCATGACCAGCTCCGAATACTAGAGCATTTTCTCTTTGAAAATGCTCTGCTGACGCGAAAGCGGCAGCCGCCGCAACGCGGCGTACATTCAGGCGAAAACCGCGTTTTTCGCCTGGATGCCACCTTTGACTTTCATAAAAAGTCAAAGGTAATCTGCTCTATGAGCCTCTGTGAAACAGGCGTTGCTGGAGGGCCGCAATGGCGGCAATGCCGCCCTGATCCGCGCCGGGGTGGACAATGGGCGTAAAGCCCAGCCGCCGGGCCTGGGCAAGGCGCAAATCATGCGCGGCCACATGCCGGACCTGGCCGTTGAGATCCACCTCGCCCCAGAACACGCATTTTTCCGGCAGGGGCACGTCATAGTAGGAGGAAAGCACGGCGGCAACCAGCGCCAGATCCAGGCCCGGCTCCTGCAGGCGCATGCCGCCCCCGACCTTGGCATAAATATCGACCTGCCCGAAATTGAGCTTGAGCCGTTTTTCGAGCACGGCCAGCAGCAGATGCAGACGATTGGCGTCAAAGCCCAGGGCCGCGCGGCGCGGGATGCTCAAAAAGGTGCGCGCCACCAGGGCCTGCACTTCCACGGCCAGGGGCCGCTGCCCGTCCACGGCCATGACCACGGCCGTGCCGGAAAGCGAGGCGTCGCGCGTACCCAGAAAAAAGGTGGAGGGATCGTCCACAATCTGCATGCCGCTCTCGGCCATGCGAAAGACCAGCAATTCTTCATTGGGGCCGAAACGGTTCTTGAAGACGCGCAAAAGCCGGAACATCTGGCGGCGATCCCCTTCCAGGGAAATCACCGTGTCCACCATGTGCTCCAGCAGGCGCGGCCCGGCCAGCACGCCGTCCTTGGTCACATGCCCCACCAGAATCAGGGTGCAGCCCAGCCGGCGGCAGGCCTCCAGCAGGGCCGTGGCCACGGCGCGCACCTGGCTGACGTTGCCGGGCAGGCCTTCGGCCTCAAGGCTGGTCAGGGTCTGCACCGAATCCACCACCACCAGGGCGGGCGGCGCGGCGTTCAGGGCGTCCAGCACGTCTTCCACCCGTGAGGTGGCCATTGCCAGCAAATTGGGATCGAGCATGTCAAGCCGCTCGGCACGGGCCTTGATCTGCGGCAGGGATTCCTCGCCGCTGGCATAGAGCACGGGCCGCCCCTGGGCTGCCACCAGACCGGCCACCTGCAAAAGCAAAGTGGATTTGCCAATGCCCGGCTCGCCGCCCAGCAAAATGGCCGCGCCCGGCATCAGGCCTTTGCCCAGCACCCTGTCCAGGGCCTTGAGCCCGCTGCCGTAAGGCGTATGCCCGGCATCGGCCACGTCACGCAACGGCACAGGGCGATCGGCCGCCGCCCCGGCAACAGCCCCGGCGCGCTGCCGCCCGGCAGGTTGCCGGGCCTGGCTCACGGCCTGAAGCGTGTTCCATTCGCGGCAATTGGGGCACTGGCCGCGCCACTGGGGGGTCTGGGCCCCGCAGGCCGAGCAGATAAACACTTCACGCGCCTTTGACATGACTGAAAACTACGGAAAAAAAAGGGCGGAAGCAAGCTTCGGCTCACGCGGTCTGCCGCGAGCGGCCTTTTGCCCTGGAGGCCGGCCGCCGGGGGAAGCCCAACCAGGCAGCCCAAAACGCCCCCGGTGAGAGCATGCTGCCGCTCTGGGGGCGCGCTTTTCAAGGCAGGAGTAAAACTATTCTTTTGGAGACGGTATGTCTTGCACATCCGCAATTTTCACGCCGAATTCAGCCACACCCTCGGGCGGCGCATAAAAGAGCACCATAAAGGGCACTTCGCCGCCATGCGGCACATTGGTATTGTTGGAAAGAATTTCCACCTTGTTGTTCAGGAAGGATTCCATCTCCTTCTCACTCAGCACCTGCAACTGAAAAAGCGAAAGCTGGGTGCCGGCCAATTGCTTTTTGACGGCCAGAGGCTTTTTGTCCTTGTCATAGATGGCGGCCTCCACGGCAATCAGCTCCTTGGGCTGCGGGAACTCGTTGACCACCTGCCCTTCAATCACAAAGACCTTGCCCACCTTCTCATTGTCCACATAATACTGGCGCACGTTGCGCATGGTGAGCAATTCCACCTTCTTGGCAAGCTCCTGCTCGGTAAGCGGGCTGGCCGCTTCCCTGGCGGCAAAATACCAGTACGCGCCGCCGCCGATGCAGAGCAGCAACAGAGCCGCGAGCCAGAGTCTGGGACGGCCGGAACGCTGTTTTTTCCGGGCGGGCGGCATTTCGTCGCTTCCCGGGAGTTCGTCGCCGGATACATGGGGTTCCGGCTGAAAAGGAAAGACAGTCCTGCAGACAGAGCAACGCAGTTTGGCGCCCGCTTTTGCAAGACCGTCGGGCAGGTTGAACCTGCTTGAACACTGAGGACATTTTACTTCCATGCCGCAACTCCACAAACAACAACCGGCCTCAGGCCGGAATGGCTATTCCGGTATAATTTCGCAGATCCCGGGCAAGCCGCGATAGCGCTCAGCATAGTCCATGCCGTACCCCACGATAAAGCCCCTGCTCAGCTTGAACCCCGCGAAATCCACTTTTACCTCGGCCTCTCGACGCTCATGCTTGTCCACCAGAGCGGCCAGCCGCAGGCTGCGCGGCTTGCGGGCGGCAAACTGATCCAGAAGAAAACGCATGCTGTGCCCGCTGTCCACCACATCTTCCACAATAAGGACATGCTTGTCGCGGATGTCAACTTCCACATCCTTGCTGAAAATCACATGTCCCGAACCGGATGCGTTTTTGCCGTAACTGGAGAGCCGGATGAAATCCAACTCCAGATTATCATTATACAAAAACCGTACCAGGTCGCTGAAGAAAAGAAAACCGCCTTTCAGCACGCAGACCGCGACCAGGGGTTCCCGGCCGTAAAGCCCGTTGATTTCCCTGGCCAGCGCGCGCACGCGGCTTGCAATCTGCTCCGCGCTGAATACCGGCTTGAGTTCCTTGACCGTGATGGCGTCAGACATGTTCCCCTCGGCTTTTCAAGATGCAGCGGATCGGATGGGCCACACGCCGCGCTCATGCT
This sequence comes from Desulfovibrio sp. ZJ200, assembly GCF_011039095.1. Lineage (NCBI taxonomy): Bacteria > Pseudomonadati > Thermodesulfobacteriota > Desulfovibrionia > Desulfovibrionales > Desulfovibrionaceae > Desulfovibrio > Desulfovibrio sp. ZJ200. The sequence goes on from NZ_JAAKEH010000023.1 coordinate 30,590, forward strand.
GTGCGGGCCTCTCCCAGATGCAGGAAAACGGCGGTTTCGTCGCAGTCCGGATATTTGGGACAATGCACGCAGTCGGCCCAGATTTTTTGCGGCAGAATACTTTTATCGACCACCTCAAAACCTGAACGGGTAAAAAAGCCTTCCTGATAGGTCAGGGCAAAAATTTTTTGCAGATGCAGCTCCCGGCACTCGCCGAGACAGGCCTGAACGAGACTGCGGCCAATCCCCCGGCGGCGCATATCATCGCGCACCACAAGGGAGCAGATTTCGCCCAGGTCTTCCCAGACCGGCGCAAGGGCGCAGCAGCCCGCCAGCTCGCCGCCCGCCATCTCGGCCACAAAAAAGTTGCGGATATGGCCGTAAAGATAAATCAAGGCGCGCGGCAGCAGCAATCCCTTTTGCGCACAGTGCAGCAAAAGGCCGTGCATGGCTTTGACGTCGTCCAGATGCGCCTTGCGGATCACATACTCCACGGTCATTATTTCTGGCTCAAGAGTTTGTCGATGACCATCTTCAACATGCTTTCGTCAGCCATGCCCGGCTCGGAAAGAACCAACTGGCCGTCTTTGCTGTAAAAAGCGTTGTGCGGAATGCTGCTTACCCGGTAGGCCAGCGCTATATCGCGATCGGCCAGATATACGGGATACTCCATACCCATTTTTTTGACAAAAGGCGCCACGGGCCCTGCATCTTCATCCACTGCCAGGCTGATGATCAGCACGCCCTTGTTGGCGTATTCCTTGCTGGTCCTGATCAGCTCCGGAATTTCCACGCGGCAGGGAGGGCACCAGGTGGCAAAGAAATTGAGCAGCACCACCTTGCCCCTGTTGCTGGCCAAAAGCTCGGTCAGCCCGGCCAGATTCAGACGAGGCAAAGACTCGGCCAGGGCGGCGCAGGGCAGAAGCAGGCACACCAGCAAGGGCAAAAGTATTTTTTTCATGGCGCGATCCGAAGAAAAGTTAAGGGAAAGGGCAGGTCTGAAATAAACATTGTTATCGCGACAACAAACAGCAGGCCCGCCGCGGAGCCGTTCCCGACAGCAGTGGAGAGCCCCCGGCGCGCAGCCCCACGCCGTTTACAAGAAATTTTTCGCGGCGCGCACCGCGCCCACGGCATCCGCGCAATAGGCATCCGCGCCTATGACATCCGCAAAAGCCTGGGTCACGGCCGCGCCGCCGACCATGACCTTAATGGGCAGCTTTTGCTCCCTGATAATCCGGATAGTGTCTTCCATGCGGATCATGGTTGTGGTCATCAGCGCCGACAGGCCAATGATACGCGCGTTATGCTTCAGGGCGCAAGCCACAATGGCTTGGGCAGGCACGTCTTTGCCCGCGTCAACCACGTCAAAGCCGTGATTGCCGAGCAAAAGGGCCACAATATTTTTGCCGATGTCGTGAATATCGCCTTCAACCGTTGCCATGACCACCACCGGGCGCTTTTCCGGCCCCCGTCCGGCCTCCAGGAGCGGCTTGAGCGCGGCGAAAGCCGTCTGCATGGTCTCGGCGGCGCGGATCAACTGGGGCAGAAAGTATTCGCGCCGCTCATAGCGCGCGCCTACCTCGGTAATGGCCGGGATCAGCGTGTCCTGCACCAGGCCGAAGGGATCGGCCCCGGCGTCCAGCTCCGCCTGCAACAGGCCCAGCACATTTTCCTTGTCCCCTGTGAGCACGGCTTCGCCGAGCGTGGCGGCGGCCCCGGCCTTGCCGCCCTGTACGCCGACGCTGCCGCCCGCGGGCTTCCATTCCGCATACGAGGCGATAAAGGATTCCGCGTGCGGATCATGATCGCAGAGCACATTGAGCGCATCCCTGGCCTCGCGCAAGCGCACGGCAGCGGGATTGGCTATGCAGGAGGTCAGGCCCGCGCCCACGGCCGCGGCCAAAAACGTGGCGTTGAGCAGTTCGCGGGCAGGCAGTCCAAAAGAAATATTGGACAGCCCCAGGGTGGTGGGCAAGCCCTGGCTCCGGCACCAGCGGGCCATTTCCAGGCATTGCCGGCCGCCTTCCGCCTTGGAGGAGACCGCCAGAGCCAGAATGTCAACCATCATCAGACGCCGCGGAATGCCCAGGTTTTCGGCCTGGAGCAGCAGGTTTTCCACAATGCGGATGCGCTCCGCGGCCTTTACCGGCAGCCTGGCGCCCTGCAGCGGCAGCAGAATAAAGGGCGCGCCGAAATCCCGGCAGAGCGGGCCGAGTTGCGCCATGCGCTCCGCCTCGCCGCTCACGGAATTGACCAGAAACGAGCCCGGACAATACGGCAGCGCCCGCGCAATGGCCTCGGCATTGGAAGAATCCAGGGAGAGCGGCGTCGTCAGCCGCGCCGCCAGGCGCTGCACCAGCTCGGGCAGCAACCGGGCCTCATCCACCAGCGAAGCGCCCACATTCACGTCCAGCACCGCAGCGCCGGCCTCCACCTGCCGGTCAGCCAGTTGCAGAGCCTCGTCGAAACGGCCCTCCTGCAATTCGCGGGTCAGCGTTTTTTTGCCGGTGGGATTAATGCGCTCCCCGATGATCACCAGGGGCTCTTCAGGGCCGATGCGCACCAGCTCCGCGCGGCTGGTCAGGCAGATGCCCTCACGTTGAACGGGTTTTGCGGCCGTGAAAGCCGAGCCGCGCAACACCCGGCAGAGCGCCGCCAGATGCTGCGGCGTCGTGCCGCAGCAACCGCCCAGAATGCGCGCGCCCAGGGCGGCAAAGGCCGCTGTTTTCTGCGCAAATTCCTCGGGCCCCAGGGGAAAAACCGTGGCGCTGCCGCGCAATTCCGGCAGCCCCGCATTGGGTTCGGCCATGACCGGGCAGGCGCAGACGTCAAGCAATCCCTCAACGACCGGCAACATTTGCTCCGGCCCGAGGCTGCAATTGGTGCCCACCACGTCCACGCCGAGATTTTGCATGGTTTCGGCAAAAACAGCCGGCGAGGAGCCTGTCAGGCTCACGCCCTGTTCAAAGGTCATGGAGACCATGATCGGCAGGTCGCACTCCTGGCGGGCGGCCGCCACCGCGGCGCGGGCCTCGGCCAGATCAAACTGGGTTTCAATGAAGATCAGATCCGCGCCCCCGGCCGCCAGGCCGCGGATCTGGGCGGCAAAAGCGGCTATCAGGTCTCGCGGCTCAACCGACCCCAACGGCTTGGCAAACTGGCCGCTGGGCCCCACGTTGCCGGCCACAAAGACCGGGCGCCCGGCATCCTCGGCAGCCGCGCGGGCCACTTGGGCCATGCGCCTGTTGAATGCGTGGACATCCATATTTTTCGGCAGCTTGAAGGCATTGCCGCCAAAAGTGCAGGAAGTGAGGATATCCGCCCCGGCATCCACATAGGCTTTATGGATGCCCCGCAGCACGTCCGGGCATTCCATGCAGTATTGTTCCGGGCTCATGCCCACCGGCAGCCCGGAGGCTTGCAGCATGGTGCCCATTGCTCCGTCCAGAAGAAGCGGCCGCTCAAGGCCGAGTGCCTGTCTGAAGGTCATCCGAGCCGTCTCCTTCGCTGTATGTTGTTGGGTGGCCCATCGGCGCGGACCGCGTCGCCTCACGCCCTGCCCGCGCCCTTTGCTCTTGGGTCCGATACCTGTATAGTGGGGATACGGGGACAACAGCCGCCGGGTCACAGCCCTTTGGGCGCGGATACGCCCCGGAAACCGGCAGCCTGGCCGCGGCTGGATTTTTACTACTGAAAAATATTGAAAAGGACAAACCAAAACTATAGCATGACATATTGCCGCACGTTCCGAGCGGCAGTGTTTGAGTATTAATAAAATGAAAAAAAATAGCAAGATAGCGGCTTCTGCGCCGTCTAATGGCGAAAAAAGGAAAACGGCTCTACGAAAAAGAAAACCTGAAATCGAAGTGCTGAACGTCCCGCAGGATGCCGAAAAAGAGGAAGAAGATCACGCCCTTGAGTCGCTGGATCTTTTGGACGATGACGCCCTGACTGCCACGGCGGTTCTTGATCTGGACGGGGAAAAGGACGCCGGGCTTGCGGAGCCCGCTTTGACTTCTGAAGGCGGGAACGGCGACGCCCTGCCCGCGCCTGCGGCTCCGCGTCTGCCCTCCCCTGCCGGGAGCCGGGACAGCCTGTATCTTTATCTGCGGGAGGTGAGCCGGTTCCCCATGCTCAAGCCTGACGAAGAGCATGAACTGGCTTTGCGCGTGCGTGATCACAATGATCCCGATGCGGCTTTCCGTCTGGTTTCCTCGCATCTTCGCCTGGTGGTGCGCATTGCCATGGATTTTCAGCGCCGCTGGATGCAGAATGTGCTGGATCTTGTGCAAGAGGGCAATGTGGGCCTGATGCGCGCCGTCAACAAATTCGATCCGGACAAGGGGATCAAGTTTTCCTACTATGCGTCCTTCTGGATCAAGGCGTATATACTCAAGTTCATCATGGACAACTGGCGGATGGTCAAGATAGGCACCACCCAGGTCCAGCGCAAACTGTTCTACAATCTGAACCGCGAACGCCAGAAACTCATTGCCCAGGGCTATGATCCTGACGCGGCCATGCTTTCGGAGCGTCTGGGCGTCACGGAGGAACAAATCAATGAGATGGATCAGCGCCTGGCGTCCACGGATCTTTCGCTGAACATGCAGGTAGGGGAGGACCCGGGCGGAGCCAGCCGCATGGACTTTCTGCCCGCTCTGGGGCCGGGCATTGAAGACACGCTGGCCACAGACGAGATCGCCACTCTGCTGCGCTCACGCTTGAAAAGCATCATGCCCAAACTGAATGAGAAAGAAATCTATATCCTGCAAAACCGCCTGCTCACTGACGAGCCGGTCACCTTGCGCGAGATAGGCGAACGGTATAACGTCACGCGGGAGCGCGTCCGCCAGTTGGAGGCCCGGCTGCTGGAAAAAATCCGCCAGCATCTGTCGTTGGACATCAAGGACTTTTCAGATGCATGGATACAATCGTAAATGAAACAAAATACTATAGCGTTGCTTTGCGCTCTGGCGTTTATTGCAATTGCGTCCTTCTCTCTTCTCGGTTGTGGCGGCTGTGCCGGCGGCAAACCCGGCGCAAGGCAGGATGCCGGGAAGCCGGATGCGACCCTGGAGGCGGCGCCCCGGAATCCTCAGCCCTCTCCCCTGCAGGGCGTGGCCGTTCGCCCGGTGGAATCCGCGCTCTCGCCCGATGCCCAGTGCACCTTTGCCTATCTGCTCTATATCCAGGCGCTGACCGACGAAGATGAAGACGCGCTGATCCTGGCGGCGGCACAACTCAAGAAGGCGCGCGTTCCAGCCAGGATCTGGCTTGAGGGCGGCGTCTGGCTGATGAGCCGCAAATCGCCCAAGGTTCTGGAGCTTCTGGAACAGGCCCTGGCGGTCTGGCCGCAGGATCTGTCGCTCAACCTGCTCCATGCCGAAGCCCTCATGGAACACGGCATGCCCGAAAAGGGCGTCGAACTCATGCGACGCTATCTGCAGGCCCATCCCGAGTCGCTGGACGCCCGTCTGGAGCTGGCTCTGCTGCTGGTCAAAAGCAAGCAGTTCCAAGAGGCCGAAAAACTGCTCGACACCATACCGGCCAGGCAACGTTCGCCTCTGGTAGACTATTATCACGCCAGGGCGCTGATCGGCATGCAACGTCCCGGCGAGGCCATACCCTATCTTCAGAAGGCCATCAAGGATCTTCCCGATTTCGTGGAAGCAATGGCCGAACTGGCTTTTCTTTATGAGCAGCGTTCGGATCTGCGCCAGGCCCGGGCCGTCTATGAACGGCTGCTCAAGCTCAACTTTTCCTCCCAGGATGTGGCTCTCAGGCTGATCAGCATTTCCCTGCGCCTGAAACAGCCGGAAAAGGCCCTGCAATACATGCGTCGGGCGCCTGACACCCTGCCCTTCAAGATTACAGTGGCCAGCATGTTCATGGAGTCGCGCCATTATCTTCAAGCCGAAAGTCTGCTCAAGCAAATCGAGGCGGAAGGCGGCGCGCCCAGTCAGGTCTATCTCTTGCTGGCTGACCTGACCTACGAGCAACGCCGCGATCTCCCCATGGCCATTGCCTGGCTGGATAAAATGCCCCCCAAAAGCAAACATGCCGCCAGGGCCGAGCTGTTGCGCGCGCAACTGCTGGCCGAAGCCGGGCAGAATGAGGCCGCGCTCGCAGTCGTGCGGCAGGGCCAGCGGGACTATGCCGAAGTTCCCGACTTCTGGGAATTTGAAATTCGCTTGCAGGCGCGGCAGAAGCAAATGGCGACAGCGCTCGAAAGCGCTCGAAACGCCGTAAAAAAATGGCCCGACAATACCGACCTGAGTTTTTTGCTGGGTTCCCTGCTGGATGAAAACGGCGACAAAAAGGCCGCTTTCGCGGTCATGGAAAAGATTCTGGAACGTCAGCCGGACAATTTCCAGGCCCTCAATTATGTGGGCTACACCCTGGCCGAAGAAAACCGCGACCTGGAACGTGCCGTGAAACTCCTCATCCGGGCTGACGAGCTTTCGCCAAATCAATCCTATATCGTGGACTCCCTGGCCTGGGCCCTCTTCAAATCCGGGCGTCTTGACGAGGCGCTGAAGGAAATTCGCAGGGCCGTGACTTTGGGAGAGGATGTGGAGCCCTCCATCTGGGAGCATTACGGCGACATTGCTTCGCGCATGGGCCTCAAGGACGAAGCCCGCAAGGCTTACAACAATGCTCTGGAACGCAAACCCGACAATGCCGAGGCCCTGCGGCAGCGTCTCTCAAAACTATGAAAAAGATCCTGCTGTTCTGCGTGGCTGTTCTGCTCTGCGCCTGCGCCAAACAGCCGCCTGTCGAGCGCGGTCCTGAAACGCAGACGCAACTGGATAGCCGGTGGCTGAAATTCACCGCGCTCAGCGCGGCGGTTCCCGCCAAACCCTACCGTTTGCAACTGAGCATGCGTTTCGGGGCCAAAGGCGATACCCGCCGCGTCACGGCGCTGTTCTGGGGAAACAGCGAACGGCAACTGCGCCTGGACGTCATGGCAGGCGTGGGCGCGGTGGTGGCTAAAATCCTTGAAGACGGCCAGCACTTCCTGGTCTACAGCCCAAGAGAAAACAAAGGCTATTTCTATCAGGGTGCGTCGCAGCCGCTTTTGCAGGTCGGCGTGCCGGTGCCCTTTGATCTCGGGCATCTGGCGGATCTGCTCAATGGCCGCTATGCCGCCGTATTCGGCGAGAGTTTTGCCGCGGCTTCCAGTCTGAAGGACGGCCTGGCGCGTTACGAGCTTCCCGGCGAGCCGGGGGGGAGCCTGGACCTCAACAGTCAGGGCTTGCCGGTCTTCTGGCGTGAATCGTCCGGCGGAGGCAGAGGCTGGAGCATGGAAATCGCGTATGACGACGGCCATCCCCCCTTGCCGCGTCGCCTGACCCTGATCCACAGTAACGGCAAGCGCGCGATTTTGCTGGTCAAGGAAAGGGAAAAGCCGGCCACTGCCTTTACCGCGGAACAGATGAGCCTTGCCTTGCCTGAAAGCGCGCCCCTGCTGCCCTTGGCTCAGTATAAAAACTAGAGCGGTTTGCTGTTGAAAACAGCAACCGCTCTGGCGGCCGCGGGAGCGGACGCCCGCGCCGGCGGTAGCCGTTAGCAAGCTTTGCTTGCTTGCGCCAGCCGTTGGCGAGTCTGCGAGCCTTACGGATGGCGACAGCGGTTGCGTTGCATGTTTTTTGTGGTAACTCATTGCTGTCTCCATCCGTAGCTTCCTTCGTCGCAACGGCTGAAGCAATGAGCCTGAAAACCACGCTTTTCAGGCGCTTGTCCCGCTTGCGGGGGCTTGTCCCGCTTGCGGGGAAATGATGCGCCGCTTTTGAAATTGAATAATTTCAAAAGCAAAATGATCTAGTAGCCTGCCGCTCTCCCTGAGGGCTGGCAGACGTTGCAACAGCGGGAGTTTTTATGCAACGCGTTCACTTTGCATCGGATCACGCCGGATTTGAGCTGAAAGAATTTTTGGCCCGGGCAGTAAAGGATCTGGGGCATGAAGTCATTGATCACGGCACTTTCTCCAAAGAAAGTTGCGATTACCCGGTGTTCGCGCATAAGCTCTGCGAGGCTGTGGAGCAGGACGCCTGCCCGGGGATTTTGATTTGCGGCACGGGCATCGGCATGTCCATTGCCGCCAACCGGCATCCGGGCATCCGGGCGGCGCTGTGCGGCACGGAACTGCATGCCCGCCTGGCGCGCCGCCACAATAACGCCAATGTGCTGTGCCTGGGCTCGCGCGTCACCGGCGTTGAGCTGGCGCTCGCAATCATGACCGCGTTTCTGGAAAGCAGCTTTGAGAACGGCCGCCATCAGCGACGCCTGGATCAGCTCAATATACCCTGCCGCGGCTTCTGAAACAGATTTTCACCAACGGCGAAACACGTTCAATTTTATTTTGTTTTAAAGGATTGCCATGCTGCTTTACAATACTCTGGGCCGTCAGAAAGAAGAATTCATTCCGGTTCGACCGGGCAAGGTCAATATGTATGTCTGCGGCATCACAGCCTATGACTATTGTCACATCGGCCATGCGCGCTCGGCCCTGGTCTTTGACGTCCTTGTCCGCCATCTGCGCCATCTTGGCCTTGACGTTTTTTTTGTCCGCAACTTTACCGACGTGGATGACAAAATCATCAATCGCGCCAACAAAGAAGGCCGCGCTTGGCGGGAAGTGGCACAGACGTATATTGACGCCTTTCATGAAGACATGGATCGCCTGCATGTGCTGCGCGCCGACGCCGAACCCCGCGCCACGGAGTATATAGCGGAGATAGAGTCGCTCTGCGCAAAATTGATTGCCGAAGGCAAAGCCTATGCCGCGCCTTCCGGCGACGTGTATTTCAGGGTGCGTTCCTATGCGCCGTACGGCAAGCTTTCCGGGCGCGGCCTGGACGAGCTCCTGTCCGGCGCGCGCGTGGCCCCGGGCGAAGAAAAGGAAGACCCTCTGGATTTTGCGCTCTGGAAGGCGGCCAAACCCGGCGAGCCCTCCTGGAAGAGCCCCTGGGGCCAGGGGCGGCCGGGCTGGCACATCGAATGCTCGGCCATGAGCGCTCCGTATCTTCCCTTGGATATCCACGGCGGCGGCCAGGATTTGATCTTTCCCCATCATGAGAATGAAATTGCGCAGTCCGAGGCTGCTTGCCGTTGTGAGTTGGCCCGTTACTGGGTGCATAACGGTTTTGTGCAGGTCAATGCCGAGAAAATGTCCAAATCCCTGGGCAATTTCAAAACCATCCGCGACATTTTGGAGAGCTACCTGCCGGAAACCCTGCGCTTTTTCCTGTTGGGAAAACACTATCGCAGCCCCATTGACTTTACCCCCGAAGGGATGGACGAGGCGGAAAAGGCCCAGCACCGGGTCTATGCGTCCATGCTGGAAGCCGAGAAAGCGCTTGCCCGGAGCACATGGAAAAAATCGCCCCTGCCCCAACAGTTGCTCCAGGAGTGGGCGGCCCTGCCGCAGGCCTTTGAGGCCTCACTGGACGACGATCTGAACACCGCGCAAGCTCTGGGGCAGATATTTTCGCAAGTGCGCATCGTCAACCGCCTGCTGGAAGAAAAAAGCCTGCGCTCGTCAGAAGGCGCGCGCGGATTGCTGGAAGAATTTCTGGAGCGCAGCCGCAACTGGGAGGCGCAGCTCGGTCTTTTCGGTCGGGAACCCGCTGCTTTTCTGGCTGATTTGCGCGCCATGCGCGGCAAACGCAAAAACCTTGATCTGCATGCCGTGGAGGCGCTGCTGCGCGAGCGCCGGGACGCCCGCAGCAGAAAGGATTTCGCGCGTTCCGACGATCTCCGCGACCGCTTGCTTGCGCTGGGTGTCACTGTGCGCGATACGCCGGAAGGGCAGACCTGGGATCTTGAATAGCGTTTCCGGCACAGCCCCCTTGGAGGCAGCAAACACGGCCACGCTGAAAAAACCGCGCCGGACAACGCGGGATTTCTGCCAAACGGCCTGCCCGCTGCCCGGCAGTTGGCATTCCGGCCATGACCGGAGCGCGCCCGCTCCTGTCGTGCGGGTGCGGGCATCTGCTTCCCGACTCGTTGCAGCGTTTTGGACATGTCATACGCAAGATGCTCTCAAAACAGCAGCGGCAGAAGGGTGAAACGCCGTGGCGCGCCTTGTGTGCTGTATCCTGCCGCTTGAGGATAACTATGCTGTTTCGCCATGCACGCACACGCCGCTGGGTGGCCCTGCTCGCCCTGCTCGGCTTTTTGCTGCCGCAGATCATTCCCGCTGCCGCTCAGGCCTTTTTCTTTGGCGGAGTTTCGATCAAAGATGAAAAGGATATGGGCCGCAAGTTTGACATCATGGTCCGTTCAAACCTGGCCGTGGTCGACGACCCGGAAGTGAGCCAATATGTGAAGTATCTGCTTGATCGCCTGGTCAGGGCCCTCCCTCCCCAGCCGTTTGATTTCAAGGCTACGGCGGTTCTGCATAATTCCTTGAACGCCTTTGCCGTGCCGGGCGGCTATGTCTTCGTCTTCACGGGCCTGATCATGAATCTGGATCGGGAGGATGAGCTGGCCGGAGTGCTGGCCCACGAGCTGGCCCATGTGACCCAGCGCCATGTGGCTTCGCGCCTGGAGCGGGCCCAGTACCTGACAGTCGGCTCGCTGCTGCTGGCCATTGCCGGCGTGGCGGCGGGCGGAGCCGGCGGCGGCGCGCTGGCGATGGGCGCCTTGGGGGCCGGGCAGTCGGCTATGCTCAACTACAGCCGCGTGGATGAAAACGAGGCTGATCATATCGGCCTGCAATATCTGACGGCGGCAGGCTATCCGCCCAGCGGCATGGCAGGCGGTTTCAAGGTCTTGCGCCAGAAAAGCTGGATGAGCGGCACGAGCGTGCCCACCTATCTTTCCACCCACCCGGCCATAGGGGATCGCATTAACGGCTTGCAGGCCCGGATCAAAACCCTGCCTGCGCAGGTCCAAAACCGCAGGCTGGACAACCGGCGCTTCATCCGCGTCAAAACGCTGCTCTGGGCCCGATACGGCGATGAGCAGGCCGCCCTGCAACGCTTTTCAGGCAAAGACGGGCTTTCGCAGATGGGGCGGGGCATCGTGCTTGCCCGCCAGAACCGAATCAATGAAGCCAGCGCCGCTTTTGACCGGGCGCTTGCCGCAGCCCCCGCCGATCCGCTGGTTCTGCGCGAAGCCGGAGCCTTTCATTACCGCAAGGGCGACATGAGCCGGGCGGAGGGGCTCTTGCGCCAGGCCATGCGCCTGGAGCCGCGCGACTACATGGCCGCTTTTTTCTACGCCCGCATGTTGGATGAAACCGGAAACCCGGCCCAGGCGGGCAAGTATTATGCGGATGTGCTGCGCTATGTGCCTGAAGATGCCGAAGTGCATCAGGCCTTTGCCCGTTCCCTGGGAAAAAGCGGAAAGACCCTGGAGGCCTATGTGCATATGACGTACAGCGCCCTCTACTCCAACAACAGGAAATTGACTGAACGTTACTTCAATCAGGCCAAAGGCCTGGCAAACCGCGCTGCGGACAAGCGGCCCTTCCGGCGGCTGGAAGCGGCATACAAAGAACGCAAGGAAATATGGGACAAGAATTGATGCAAACGCACGCCACAACCATACTGGCAGTGAAAAAGGACGGGCATGTGGCCATGGCCGGCGACGGGCAGGTGACCCTGGGCCAGAATATGATCATGAAGCATTCGGCCCAGAAAGTGCGTCGTCTTCACGATGGCAGGATTCTCGCGGGTTTTGCCGGGGCCACGGCCGATGCCTTTACCCTCTTTGAGCTTTTCGAGGCCAAGCTGAAAGAAGTGCGCGGCAATCTGCTGCGCGCGGCCGTGGAAATGACCAAGGAATGGCGCAAGGACAAATACCTGCGCAAGCTTGAGGCCATGCTGCTGCTGGCCGACAACGAGCATCTGCTCATTGTCTCGGGCACGGGTGATGTCATTGAGCCTGACGACGACGTAGCGGCCATCGGCAGCGGCGGCCCGTTTGCTCTGGCCGCGGCCAGGGCCTTGCGGCGGCACAGCGGGCTGGACGCCGAGGCTGTTGTGCGTGAATCCATGCGCATTGCTTCCGAAATTTGCGTATATACCAACGATCATCTGACGGTTGAGCTTTTATAGCGTGCCTCATGACGTGAAAACGCCACCGCGCAAGATCTTCCGTCCGGGCAACAGGGGCGGCCGCCTGCGTTGCCCCGGTCGCATTTAGAGCGTTTTGCTAATGAAATTAGCTAAACGCTCTGGCGACAGCGTTAGCTGGCGCCCGCGCCGGCGGTAGCCGTTAGCAAGCTTTGCTTGCTTACGGATAGCGACAGCGGTTGCGTTGGCTGGCTGTCGCAGTAACCAGTTGCTGTCTTCATCCGTAGCTTCCTTCGTCGCAACGGCTGAAGCAATGAGCGTCCAGACCGCATTTTGGACGCGAAATGATGGCAGCGAAGTGATTGAAAATGGATATTTTCAATCAAAAAATACTCTAAGGAATCAGCCCATGATCCACATCACGGCGGGTTGCAAAGTCAATCTGGGTCTGCGCGTCACGGGCGTGCGGGCTGACGGCTATCACGAGCTGGACTCCCTTTTCTATCCCCTGCCAAGTCCCTGCGATCATCTCGGCATCAGCCTTTTGGATAAGCCGGGGCTCACTCTTCGCTGCAACGCCCCGGGCATTGATCTCACAAACAATACCCTGACCAGGGCGTACGCGGCTTTTGCCGAAGCAGCGGGCGGCGCTCCCGGCATTGAGCTGGAACTGAAAAAGGGCATTCCTGTGGGGGCCGGCCTCGGCGGGGGAAGCAGCGATGCGGCCGCTCTGCTGCTCTGGCTCAACAGTCGGCTTGCCAAGCCTTTCAAGCAGGCGAGCTTGACCGAGATCGCTCTGCGGGTGGGCGCGGATACCCCCTTTTTCCTGCAACACGCTCCCTGCCGGGTGCGCGGCATAGGCGAAAGGCTGACGCCTCTTGCCCATGATTTTTCAGGCCACCGTCTGGTGCTGGTCTGCCCGGATATCTCTGTCAGTACATCCTGGGCTTTTGCCCGCTATGACGAGCTTTGCGCGGCTCCGACAGCGACTGCCGCGCAAAAGAGCTTGACAAAGCGCCCCTGCAAGGCTAATGGAACTTTTCTCTCGGGGCCGGGGTTCAGCGAAGCCGCGGACGCCTGGTCCCTCCGGGAGACAGGCAACGATCTGGAGGCCGCAGTGTTTCCCCGGTACCCGCAACTGGCGGCCATCAAGGCGGATCTGTTGCGTCTGGGGGCTGACGCGGCCTGCATGAGCGGCAGCGGCTCCAGCATTGTTGGCGTGTTCGGTCGCGCTGAAGCCGCGCTGGCCGCCAAGGCTGCGGAAGCGTTGCGGGAAGAGAAAAGACGCGTTTTTTTGCTGCAGTTGTGACGTACTGGGATGTAGCCAAGTGGTAAGGCAACGGGTTTTGGCTCCGTCATTCGAAGGTTCGAACCCTTCCATCCCAGCCATACCTTGCTCCTGCGACAGTGCCGTGCTCACGGCGAAAACGCCCGGCACAGAGGCTTTCACGCCCCGGCCGGGCTCTTCCGGCCATGACAGACGGAGCTTTTCGGTTTTAATCGCCCTTTGGCGCGCAAACAAGGCGGCCCCATGTTCAGCGACCTGAAAATCGTCACCGGCTCGTCCAATCCGGATCTGGCAAAAGCCATTTGCGATCACCTGGGCTGCCAGCTTACTCCCACGCTCGCCACCACGTTCAGCGATGGGGAGCTGCGCATTGAGATCGGCGACAATGTGCGCGGGGACGACGTTTTTGTGGTCCAGCCCACCTGCCCTCCGGCGGTCAACCGCAATCTTGTGCAGCTCTGTCTGATGCTGGACGCGCTCAAACGGGCAAGCGCCGGGCGGATCACGGCAGTGATTCCCTATTACGCCTATGCCCGCCAGGATCGCAAAGTCAGCCCCCGCGCGCCTATCAGCGCGAAAGTGGTCTCGGATTTCATCAGTGTGGCCGGCGCTGAACGCGTTGTCACCATTGATCTGCACGCGGGCCAGATCCAGGGCTTTTTCAACTGCCCTGTGGACAATCTCTTTGCCGTGCCGGTTATGCTTGACGCTTTACGCCAGCTCAATGAGGACAAGCTCGTCATTGTCTCACCGGACGCCGGAGGCGTGGAACGCGCGCGCGCCTATGCAAAAAGGCTCAACGCGCCCTTGGCGATTGTCGATAAACGCCGCGACCGGCCCAATCAGGCCCAGGCCATGCATGTCATCGGCGAAGTGGAAGGTCGCCTGGCCATTGTGGTGGACGACATGATCGATACCGCGGGCACGCTTTGCGCCGGCGCTGAGGTGCTGCTCAAATACGGCGCCACGAAAATCGTGGCCTGCGCGACGCATCCGGTTCTTTCCGGGCCGGCCATTGATCGCATTAATGCCACCGAAGCGCTCTCCCAGGTTTTTGTCACGGACACCATTCCCCTGGGCGACAAACTGGAGCGCTGCCCCAAGCTGCGGATTATCTCCGTGGCGGCGCTTCTGGGCAAAACCATTCACAACATCCATACCGGCTCATCCGTAAGCGTGTTGTTTGTGTAGCGGATGTGAATTGTGAACAGGCACGCCCTGCCTGGCCGCCATTACGGCCCAAAACGGCACGACGCGCTTTCCACGGATTCGGACAACGTGCCGTCCCGCAAGGGAACGGCAACTGCGCATCAGAACTTTTTCCGCACGTTTCAGGCGGCGGTAAGCCAAGGAGTGGACCATGAACATTGAAAAAACGTTGAGCGTGCAAAAGCGCGAGGGTTGCGGCAAAGGCCCCAGCGGCCGCTTGCGCGCCCAAAAATTGATTCCCGGCGTGTTCTACACAGGCAAGGGCGAAAACATCGCTGTGCAGGCGCCTGCGCTGCCGCTGGAAAAAATGTATGACGAAATGGGTCACACGACGGTGTTTAATCTTGAAATCGACGAAAACGGGCAGAAAAGCACATACCCCGTGCTGATCTGGCAGGTGCAGCGCCATCCTTACAAAAAATGCTTCACGCACATAGATTTTTACGGGGTGGACCTGCATAAGGACGTCAAGGTGGATGTGCCCCTCGAATTCATCGGCGTTTCGCGCGGCGTCAAGTTGGGCGGCGTTCTGGAAACCTACCATGAAAGCATCCGCTTGAGCAGCAAGCCCATGGATATGCCCCAGAAAATCACCATTGACGTGTCCGACATGGATATTAATGATACCCTCACTGTGGAAGATCTGCAGTTGCCTGCCAATGTGTCGGCCGTGTATGATCACAACTTTGCCGTGGTCAGCGTGCTGGCAAAATCCAAGGATGATGAGGAAGAAGGCGCTGCGGAAGGGGCCGCTGCCGCTGCCGAGTAATTCGGCTTTCCCCTATTTTGCGCAGGCCGGTTCCTTTTTTTGGAGCCGGCCTCCTTTTTGGAGCATATTAACTTTAGAGCAGATTACCTTTGAGATTGTATAATCTTGGAGGGTAGTATGCATTGCCATGCGGGAACGTGAAATCAGCTATACCACATTGAAGCGCGACGGGCGTTGCGTGACCATTGAGCTCTGGCCCAATGCCGAAGCCGGGCTGATGCTCTTTTATCCCGGCACCATGCTCTCGCCCATTCAATACCGGCCCATGCTTGCCGCCTTGCACGAGGCAGGCTTTGCAGTAGCCGGACTGCATTTGACCGGCCACGGTCTCAATCCGCACTCCGCAAGATTCAGCTTTGAGGATCTCCTGAAAGACGGCCTTGATGCCGAAGAATGGCTGCGCAATGCCGGTTTTGCGCAGATTGCCGTTTGCGGCCACAGCCAGGGCGGCATTCTGACTCTGGCGCACGCCGCGGCCTCCAGGCGGCTGACAGCGGCCTTTCCCATTTGCGGCATACTGCCGCAGCGGCCCGAAGCCATTGAGCTGACTCTTTTCCGGGCGTTGGGCTCCCGACGCGCCGCGCTTATGACCTGGCTCAACGCCCTGGCCCGCTGGCTGCCTCGTTTGCCCTTGCCTGTGTCTGCCTATCTTTCCTTGAGGCGGATCAGCGCAAACGCGCGCCACATACGCATGAACAGGCAGAAAAGCCGAGTAAGTTATCCCCTGAGCTATGTGGCCAGTTTGTTCAATGCCCGCCTGTCACGGCATCTGCAGTGCCCGCTGTTTTTTTTCAATGCCAGGGATGACGCATTGTTCACTCCCGCTCTGGCCGGCGCTACATTCCAGTTTTTGCATGCGCCGCAAAAACACTTGATCTGGTTGCCCGGCGGCGGTCATCTTGCCGCGTTGAACCCTGCGCTCTGCCGGTATACGGCGCGAATCGCCGCAGCGGCCTGCGCGGGTTTGGGCCTGCCCCTGCATTTGGAAACGTCATGCCCCGCGGAAGGTGCAAAAGATGGAATATAACGGCATAGTGGTCGGGCTGGGCAACCCCGGTCCGCGTTACCAGGGCACCCGCCACAATTGCGGCTTTGCCCTGGTCTCGGCGCTGGTGCAGGAAGCGGAACGCGAAGGTCAGGTCACGGAATGCAATGGAGGCAAATTTTCCTGTGAACTCTGGCGGCTGCGCCTGCCCCGCCTGAAAGGCGTCTGGCTTGCGGCCAGGCCGCTGACATTCATGAATCTGAGCGGGCAATGCGTGCAGCCCTTGCTGGCATGGCACAAGCTCAAGCCCAGTCAGCTTCTTGTGGCCCATGATGAACTTGACATCCCGGCCGGGGAACTGCGCTTCAAGCTGGGCGGCGGCAATGCGGGGCATAATGGGCTCAAATCCATCACCGAACTGCTCGGCGCCCCGGATTTTTACCGTCTGCGCATTGGCATCGGCCGCCCGCAGCACAAGGGAGATGTGCTTAACTGGGTACTCGGGCGGCCTGATGCCGAGGATGCCGAACATTTGCGGGAAGCCATGCCCAAAGCGCTTGAGACCCTGTTCATTTTTGCCGACAAAGGCCTGGAGGCCGCAATGCGACAGGCGCGCGGCGCTGCGCCCCGCAAAAAAGCGGAACAGCCGGGCAAAACAAAATAGAGCGGTTTGCTGTTGAAAACGGCAAGCGCTCTGGCGGCCGTGGGAGCGGACGCCCGCGCCGGCGGTAGCCGTTAGCAAGCTTTGCTTGCTTGCGCCAGCCGTTGGCGAGTCTGCGAGCCTTACGGATGGCGACAGCGGTTGCGTTGGCTGGCTGTCGCAGTAACCAGTTGCTGTCTTCATCCGTAGCTTCCTTCGTCGCAACGGCTGAAGCAATGAGCCTGAAAACCACGCTTTTCAGGCGCTTGTCCCGCTTGCGGGGACTTGTCCCGCTTGCGGGGAAATGATGGCAGCGCCGCTTTTGAAATTGAATACTTTCAAAAGCAAAATGCTCCAGAAGCTCTTGTTGCGGGACGCATGCGCATACGTTTTTTATTGAGGGATTCGCCTCTGAGATGGTTTTCGTAAAAAATTCATTGTAATTTTACATGGTTGAGAAAAAAATTTCACTCTGAAAGTCACACCCTTTTTTTATTTTTTCTCTGGACTCCCGGCCGCGGTTGGGATATGTTTTTTGAAGAGTGGATATTTGTATCCATAACTTCCCAAACATGACTTTCAACCCCCTTTGTGTATTGCTGATTTTTCCATGAGTCAGCAACTGTCGAACTTCAGGCCCGTTCGTCGCTGCACGCGTCGTCAGGCGCCGACATACTCCCCGGCGGCAAAGTCGATAAACGCTTATGCACCAAGGCTGAGCCGCACGCGCAACGCGCGCCGCAGGCGTCGCCGGCAGTCAACTCTCGCTTATCGGCGTCCGGATCTGTTTATAGAGCAGTTCCACTTTGAAACTGCCTGCTGGCGTGAAAGCGGCGTCGCCGCCGTAGCGGCATGCAAATAGCGACAGCGGTTTCCCTGGACAAAGCCCGGCGCAAGCCAAGTGCTGCCTTTATCCGTGCCGCTCGCCAGCTCGCCTGCGGCTACAGCAAGAACCAATGTAGAGAGAGCCCCTGGCGTGGCTCGCTGCCGCAAGGGCAGACCGGGCTTTCTCAGGGCGAAAAGGCTCGGGAGTCAGCAAGAAAGTGTTTTGCCGTTTTTACTGCCTTATCCCCGGAGGTTTGGGAGGAGTCTTTCAGGCCTGAAGTAACGGCAGCACTCTGCTGTCGTCGCCGTCCGGGAAGGTTGCCCGCTTGAGAAAAGCTCTTCTCAAGGAGGACAGGCATCCAAGATGCGCAGCCGTTACCTGCGCCAGCTCAGCAGCGGCGTCCCTTTGGGGCGTGTGGTGAAATCATGTTTACACCGGATGATCTCGTCGTTTACCCGGCACAGGGCCTTGGAAAAATTGAACGCATTGACCGGCAGAATATCGGCGGCATTGCATGTCAATTCTACATTGTGCGTATTCGCGCCAATAACATTACGCTGATGGTCCCGGTGAATAATGCCGCCAATGTGGGATTGCGCAAACTTACTTCCCCGGAGGAAGCCAGGCGGATTCTTGATTCTTTATATGTCGATACTGACAAGATCATCTATACCGGCCAGAATTGGAACCGGCGCTTTCGGGAGTATTCCGAACGCCTGAAAAGTCCGGAACTTGCGGTGGTCAGTGAAGTTTTGCGTGAACTGCTGCTCATCGGGCGCGTCAAAGAGCTTTCTTTCGGCGAGCGGCGCCTGCAGGAGCAGGCTATGTGCCTTGTGACCGGGGAACTGGCGGAAGTGCTGCAACTCAGCGAAGAAGCCTTGCGCGAAGAGCTGCTTGAAATCTATGCGCCGCCGCTTGCGTCCGAGGCTGTAGCCAACTGACGCTCGAATCCTCACCCGAGCTGCGCGCTGCAATGCCTGAGCGTTGGTTTGGTCGGCATATTCTCTATTTTTTTCTTGCCATAATGACAAAGATGCGCTAATCGCTTTGCACACGTCTTCTTTGTCCCCTTACCATCCGCCCCCAGTATTACAATGCCATTCGGCATTGTGCATGTTGCATTATGTATTCTCTTCAAAAAAAACCGGATTGTTATGCGCAAAAAGAAAACTACCACAGCACTGTTGACAGACAGCGTCATGAGCCTCACGGTTCTGAAAACCCGCAGCATGCAAGAGCTCATGGAGTTGGCGGAACAGTTTGAAATTGAAAATGCCAGTTCCATGCGCAAGCAGGAGATCATTTTTGCCCTGCTTTCCACCTGTGCTTCGCAAAACGGCTCAATTTACGGCGACGGCGTGCTGGAAATTCTGCCGGACGGCTTCGGCTTTTTGCGCTCGCCTCTTTGCAGTTACATGCCCGGCCCGGACGATATTTACGTTTCCCCGTCCCAGATTCGCCGCTTTGCTCTTCGCAAGGGCGACATTGTCGCCGGGCAAATCAGGCCGCCCAAGGAGGGGGAACGCTACTTCGCTCTGCTCAAAGTGACCGAAATCGGCTTTGAGCCGCCGGAACACGCCAAGAACCTGGTTCTCTTCGACAATCTCACGCCTATCTATCCCAATCAGCAACTCGTCATGGAAAACGGCGAGAAAAATCTTTCCAACCGGGTCATCGACCTCATGGCCCCCATCGGCTGCGGGCAGCGCGGCCTGATTGTCGCGCCGCCGCGCACCGGCAAAACCATCCTGCTCCAGTCCCTGGCCAACGCCATCAATGCCAACAACCCCGACGTCTACCTCATTGTTCTGCTCATTGACGAACGCCCGGAAGAAGTCACGGACATGGAGCGCACGGTCAAAAAAGCGGAAGTGATCAGTTCAACCTTTGACGAGCCGCCGCAGCGCCATGTGCAGGTCTGCGAGATGGTGCTGGAAAAAGCCAAACGGCTGGTGGAACGCAAGCGCGACGTGGTCATCCTGCTTGATTCCATTACCCGCCTGAGCCGCGCTTACAACGCGGTCACGCCCTCGTCGGGCCGCGTGCTTTCAGGCGGCCTGGACGCCAACGCCCTGCAGCGTCCCAAGCGCTTTTTCGGCGCGGCCCGGAACATTGAGGAAGGCGGCAGTCTGACCATCATTGCCACAGCGCTGATCGACACCGGCTCACGCATGGACGAAGTGATTTTTGAAGAATTCAAGGGCACCGGCAATATGGAAATTTACCTTGACCGGCACCTTTCGGAGAAGCGTGTCTTCCCGGCCATCGACATCAACCGTACCGGTACCCGCAAGGAAGATCTGCTCCTGACCGACGACGTGCTCAACCGCGTGTGGATATTGCGCAAAATTCTGGCGCCCATGTCTTCTATCGACAGCATGGAATTCTTGCTGGACAAAATGCGCGCCACCAAAACCAACAAGGATTTCATGAACGCCATGGGCAAGTAGAGCGTTGAGCTAATTTCATTAGCAAAACGCTCTACTAGAGCAGATTACCTTTGACTTTTTATGAAAGTCAAAGGTGGCATTCAGGCGAAAAACGCGGTTTTCGCCTGAATGTACGCCGCGTTGCGGCGGCTGCCGCTTTCGCGTCAGCAGAGCATTTTCAAAGTGAAAATGCTCTAGAGCAGATTACCTTTGACTTTTTATGAAAGTCAAAGGTGGCATTCAGGCGAAAAACGCGGTTTTCGCCTGAATGTACGCCGCGTTGCGGCGGCTGCCGCTTTCGCGTCAGCAGAGCATTTT